>NZ_JAELTL010000024.1:0-75357 GCF_016428815.1 Serratia sp. ASV30
CCCCCCCCCCCCCCCCCCCCCCCCCCCCCCCCCCCCCCCCCCCCCCCCCCCCCTTTTTAGATGTGTATAAGAGACAGGAATGGCTCGATCTTGTCCACTTGATTCAAAACAAACAGCGTTTTTCCTTTACCTCCGGCGGGAAGAAGAACATCTTTGTAAAAATGCTCATCTGCTGAAAATGCACGATCATCACCTTTGATAACCCAGAGGATCAGATCGAGTTTTGGCATGAGCTCCCTGTAGAGTTTTTCGTACTCGCTGTCACGTTCGGCACTTTCCCCCACGCCAGGTATGTCGACGAGGTAAATGGAACGCTTCCCAAACCGGATTCGTATTTCCTTTATTTCACGGGTACAGGCACCCACATCACTGACCGGGCATTCTTCTCCTTTAAAAATGGCATTGCACAGGCTGGATTTGCCTGCTCCGGTTTTCCCCATGATACCAATCCTAGGCTCATAGCCGACAATCTCGTTAAGCTTGCTGAAAACGAGTCTTCTGATCCCCTCAGGCAGAATATCCACTGCATCCTTGACCGGGTTGTAACCGGCTTTTGCTTTGTCTTCCATTCACTCCCTCTCTTTGCTAGCCAGCCAGGCTGGTCTTTCACTGCAGAAATTCCTGAGTGGTCTTCTATTGCTTGCTGCTCAGAGCCCTCTTCCTGCGTCAGGCCAATCTCCTTCAGCACGAAGTAACTTACTAACAGCACAACTGAAAATCAGGCTGTGAACAATGCCCCACCAGACGGTATGGATTTAGTGATCTTTTCAGGAAGGCAAAGGGGAGTAAAATTGTTAATACCGATCGAATTGTCGAAACCGATCTGTGAAACCTATCGGGAATAACGATCATTTGTTTATTTTTAATAGCCATTAACTATCAAACAAAGAAAACCGATCGTTTTAGCAGATCAATAAACAAAGAGAGGATGTGTCGAATTTAACGGGGGAAATTGTGAGCAGATGATTGTGAGAACCTATAGCGTGAGAAGGGATAGCCTGTTTCTACTTGAGTACCTCTCAAGTCAATCGAAGGTATGTTCGCAGTTCCGACATTCAAACCGGTCAAACAGAACCCCGTCCATTGCAGACCCTGTCACAGCGCCTGCTGTAGCACCAGCGACAAACCGCCCCAGCAATGAACCAATAACAGCCCCTGCAGCTGTTCCCACTATAGGGACAACAGAACCCATTGCTGCCCCAGCGCCAGCGCCACTGAGTGCCCCTGCAACACCGCCTGCTATACCTCCCGCCATCCTGCCAATATGGCGCTCACTTATACGTTCAGACCCGCATTCTGGGCATATCGTTGTCATTTCTGTATTCTCCTTTTTCAGTACGTTAAAAAGCAAAAAGGCACCCGTACGTTGATGAACGGATGCCTTCTTTCTTGTGACTTGTGTGTTTATTTGTCTGTATCATTCGCCAAGCTATAGAGGTACTACTGCACAATCTCCGATAGATAAAATTAATCATCTAGTTAGCATAGGGAAATTAAGCTTGGCAAAATCAAACGGACTAACCGCCCTCACCCGGTTCGCATCCAGAAAATCCGCCCACCACTGCAGCATCAGCCTGCGCTCATCCAAATGCTCTGCTTTATGGATATAGGCCGCACGAACACCATTCCGCTCCTGGTGACTCATCTGGCGTTCCACCGCATCCCTCGACCACAACCCCGACTCGATCAGTGAACTACAGGCCATGGTGCGAAAGCCGTGACCGCAAACCTCGGTCTTAGTGTCATAGCCCATGGTTTGCAGCGCTTTGTTTACCGTCCCTTCACTCATTGGTTTTCGCGACGAATGATCGCCAATAAATACCAACTCACAGTGGCCACTCACCTCCCGAATATTTCGGAAGATTTCCAACGCCTGACGGCTTAGTGGAACAAGATGAGGCGTGTGCATTTTTGATCCCCGTTCAGAAAACCTCACTCCAGGGATCGGAGTTCGCTCTGCAGGTATCGTCCATAATGCACGCTTGAAATCGATCTCCGGCCAGCGGGCAAAACGCAACTCGCTAGAACGCACAAACAGAAGCAGCGAAAGATTGATGGCCCATTGTGTGAACAACCTTCCTTTATATACATCAACCCGGCCAAGGAGTTCATGAAGCCGCTCAAGCTCCAAAGCTGGGCGATGCTCAACTTTGCCTGGCATAAGCGCCCCAGCCATATCCTGAGCCGGATTGTAATCAATCAGCCCATTCTGTACGGCATAGGTCATTATCGCGGTAACTCGCTGTTTTAGACGTTTGGCAACCTCTAAACGTCCTGAACGTTCGACGCTTTTGATCGGAGCCAACAGATCACGGGTCTTCAGATCTGCTATGTGCGTATTACCAATAGAAGGGAAAATTTCGTCAGCCAAATTTTTCAGGATACGTTCAGCATGCAAAGCCGACCACTTCTTGTTATCGGCATGCCAGGCACGGGCTACTCCCTCGAACGTTTTCTCATCGTCCTGAAGTTTGGTTTTGATCGCTTTCTTGTGTTCTCGCGGATCGGTGCCAGCGGCAACTAGCTTCCTGGCTTCATCACGTTTCTGACGGGCTTCTGAAAGGGAGACTTCTGGGTAGACACCAAGTGCCATTAGGTGTTGCTTTCCGCCAAAACGAAATCGTAACCGCCAGTACTTGGAACCATTGGGATGGACCAACAGAAACATCCCGTCTCCGTCGGTTAATGAATACTCTTTGTCTTCGGGTTTTGCCGAACGCACCTTGATATCTGTCAGGGCCATATCCATGTCCTCGCATGTGCTTGCGGTGAGTATACAGAGAATCATAGAAACAACGTATATACTCAAATGTATACTTGCAAGCAGCTTGATGTAGGTTGAATTACGTTGACTTACGGAGAGTAGAAAAGGGAGAAAAGTGAGTGATACCGTGGGTTTCAGACAAAAAAATAGACGTCGGTTGACGTCTATTGATTTCGAAATGGTACCCGGGGCGGGACTTGAACCCGCACAGCCATAAGCCGAGGGATTTTAAATCCCTTGTGTCTACCGATTTCACCACCCGGGCTCGGGAAAATTGGAGGCGCGTTCCGGAGTCGAACCGGACTAGACGGATTTGCAATCCGCTACATAACCGCTTTGTTAACGCGCCTTAATTCTGTTTGCCTTTGCAGGCTAAAGCTCGTAATCACCAGCTTTACTAAATTTGGAGCGGGAAACGAGACTCGAACTCGCGACCCCGACCTTGGCAAGGTCGTGCTCTACCAACTGAGCTATTCCCGCATTAATCAGAACTTGCTGATTTTTTTAACTCTTTTGGCAACTCACCGCTGCCGTCTGATGCGATGCATTCTACTTATCTGGCGTGGTGAGTCAATAAAATTGTTGTCTCACCGGGTTCGTTTGCCGATTTTTACATCGCTTCGATCAAGGTTCCAGCAAATCGCGGCGTGCCGCGTTCAAATATTGGAACATTGACCAGAAGGTCAGCACGGCGGCGATGTACAGCAAGCCGAACGACAGATACTCCACCGTACGTTCTGGACGCCACAACAGGCCAACCAATGACATCATCTGCGCCATGGTTTTCACCTTGCCAATCCACGAAACCGCCACGCTGCTGCGCTTGCCGATTTCCGCCATCCATTCGCGCAACGACGAGATTATGATCTCGCGGGCGATCATGGTTGCCGCAGGCAGAGTGATCCACCAGGTGTGATAATGCTCCGCTACCAGCACCAGGGCCACCGCCACCATCACCTTATCGGCAACCGGGTCGAGGAACGCACCAAAGCGGGTTGTCTGCTTCCAGCGACGGGCTAAAAAGCCGTCAAACCAATCGGTTACAGCAGCAAACACGAAAATGACCGCACAGAGCATCGGAGCCCAGACGAACGGCAGGTAAAACGCCAGTACGAAGAATGGGATCAAAACTACGCGGAACAGGGTAAGCCAAGTCGGTATATTCAATTGCATAATGCTGGTAACTATCTGGCTGGAGTGGAAATTAAGAGTATGTTGCTACATTGCCCTCAGTGTTTCAATGCATTGTAGATCTTTTCTGCCAATGCTTGTGAAATACCCGGCACTTTTGCAATTTCCTCAACGCTGGCGTTCAATAATGGTTGAAGTCCACCCATATACTTCAACAGCACCTGACGCCGTTTTGGCCCAACGCCGTCGATCAGTTCCAAAGCGCTGGTGTTTTTGACTTTCGCCCGTTTCTGGCGATGGCCGGTGATCGCATGGTTGTGTGAGTCATCACGAATATGCTGGATCACGTGCAGTGCCGGCGAGTCCGAAGGTAGCGAAATCCCCTCCCCCTCAGGGACGAAGAACAACGTCTCCAGCCCGGCTTTACGATCGCTGCCTTTGGCAATACCGATCAGCAACGGTTTGTGCTTGTCCCAGGTCACGTTCAGCGAATTGAACACGTCAATCGCCATACCCAGTTGCCCTTTCCCGCCATCAATAAAGATGACGTCAGGGATTTTGCTCTCTTCGAGAGCCTTACCATAGCGCCGTTTCAGCACTTGCGCCATCGCGGCATAGTCATCACCCGGCGTGATACCGGTAATATTGTAGCGCCGATACTCCGAGCGCAACGGACCGTTACTGTCGAACACCACGCAGGAAGCAACGGTCTGCTCCCCCATCGTGTGGCTGATATCGAAACACTCCATCCGGTTGATTTCGGTCAGGTTCAGCGTTTTCGCCAGTTCCGCCAGCCGCTGATGGATAGTCGATTGCTGAGAAAGCTTGGTAACCAGCGCCGTCGAGGCATTGGTACGCGCCAGCTTCAAGTAGCGGGCACGATCGCCACGCGGTTTGCTCTGGATCTGGATCTTGCGGCCAGCCAGTTCGCTTAGCGAGCTAGCCAGCAGATCTTTTTCCGGTAACGTAAAGTCCAGCAGGATCTCGGCTGGCAAGGTGCGCGCCTGGCTGCCTTGTAAATAGAACTGGCCCACAAAGGTTTGCACCACTTCACTCAGTTCTGTACCACCCGGTACTTTCGGGAAGTAGCTGCGACTGCCTAACACCTTGCCCTGGCGAATAAACAGCACGTGTACGCAGGCCATACCCGCATCGAAAGCCACGCCGATCACGTCCAGATCGTCGCTGTCTCCTGAGACAAACTGCTTTTCCGTTACTCGCCGTACCGCCTGGATCTGATCGCGGATACGCGCAGCTTCTTCAAAATTGAGTAGTTTGCTGGCGTTTTCCATCCGCTCAATCAACTGGTGCAATACCTGCTGATCCTTACCGGACAAAAACAGGCGCACATAGTCTACTTGCTGGCGATAATCTTCCTCACTCACCAAACCGGCAACGCAAGGCCCCAGACAACGGCCAATCTGATACTGCAGGCAAGGACGGGAGCGATTGCGGTAGACGCTGTTATCGCATTGACGCACGGGGAACAGTTTTTGCAGCAGCGCCAGCGTTTCACGCACGGCGTAAGAATTGGGGAACGGGCCAAAGTATTCGCCTTTGGCATGCTTGGCACCACGGTGTACCGTCAGCCTTGGGTGGCTATCGGCACTCAAAAAAATCAGCGGATAGGATTTATCGTCGCGCAACAGAACATTATATCGGGGTTGATACAGCTTGATATAATTATGTTCCAGCAGTAACGCCTCGGTTTCCGTATGAGTAACGGTAACGTCAATTTGCGCGATATTTTTGACCAGCGTTTCCGTCTTACGGCTACTGACCTGAGTGCGGAAATAGCTCGCGAGACGTTTTTTCAGGTCCTTGGCTTTACCCACATAGATCACCGTCCCCGTCAGATCATACATGCGATAAACGCCAGGCTGACTGGTTACGGTTTTAAGAAATGCCGGTGCATCAAAACGATCATTCACTGCTTAACAATGTCTCCGCGTTGAACAGCCCGTGTCTGATCGCCAGATGGGTCAATTCAACATCCCCGCTGATATTCAGCTTGGTGAACATACGATAACGATAACTATTCACTGTTTTAGGGCTGAGATTCAGCTGTTCTGAGATCTCATTCACTTTCTTCCCTTTAGTGATCATCAACATAATTTGTAATTCACGCTCAGACAAGGTGCTGAACGGGTTTTCCGCCTGCGGCTCCAACTGGCTTAATGCCATTTGCTGGGCGATGTCCGAAGCGATGTAACGCTGGCCGGCATGTACCGAACGGATCGCGTTAATCACCTCTTGCGGTGCTGCGCCTTTGCTCAGATAGCCAGCCGCGCCCGCTTGCATCACCTTGGCAGGCAACGGGTTCTCAGTATGAATAGTCAACATGATGACCTTGATATCGGGCGTGTAACGTACAATCTTACGGGTGGCTTCCAGCCCCCCAATACCCGGCATATTCATATCCATCAGAACGATATCGACAGAGTTGCCGCGGCACCATTTTACGGCGTCTTCACCGCATTGTGCTTCGCCAACAACTTTAATGCCTTTGATATCTTCAAGAATGCGTCGTATCCCTGCGCGCACCAGTTCGTGGTCATCAACAAGAAGAACGCTAATCAAGGAAAATTCTCCAAAATAAGGGAGTAACGCAATCAATCAGCCTCTGTCATCTAAACAGATATTACTTGGTTTTCAGCAAAGAATGAATACAGATTAATACTTACTCTCGGTTAACTATGGCCAGGTTTGTCGACCCCTGCGCCACCTTTGTTACGATTAAACCACTGGCTAGCGGATAAAAAACCATCAAGCCTATTAGGCTCAATACATTATCACCATGATACGCCATTTTACGCCATCTGGCGGGAAAATTAATCGCTGTTTTCACAAAACCAGATAATAACCATCCCACCAATTATCACCCGTAACTATATGAATCACAAAAAAATAACAAAATTATGCCATTTTTAATCACGTACAAACCGCTATAGGGAAACCCTTATTCAGAATACATAACCGCTGTGGACGGCGAAAAAGGTGACATTTCAAGAGAAAATAACCGACCTAAATGTCAATAGCTTGCAGATGAAATAGTTATTCATCACGTCGAATTAAGCCAGTATTACTTTATAAAATCCACGCAGTCTGAAAGCACGCACCCTATCACTAACTATAAATGAGTATGCGAAGGAATTACACCACTAACGGAAAAAATGCCCTGCCAACCAGCCCTCACGGGCATCGTGCCCCCGCCACCCGGCCACACGCGATACGAACTGCCAATGCTGTGATATACTCCGCGCCCTAAATGAGGCACGGGGTCTGCCTGGGTGAGTCGGCAGCCGGTTGTTGTGCATCAAACCACATTTTCACATTTCACTTCAGGCTTACGCCTTAAAATTCAGGAGATAAAATGAGCAACGTTGACTTCACTACGTCTGCAGACCCACAAGCGCTGGCCACCGAAGTTGCCTGCCTAAAAGCGACTTTGACGTTGATATTAAAGGCCATTGGCCAGGCTGATGCCGGTAAAGTGATCATCAATCTGGAACGCTTTGCCGCTCAGGTGGATGACCCGGATCAGGCTGAAATCTTCAAGAACAGTATTCAGCAGATCAAGCACGCCTACCGCCAATAATCCGTGCGCTATCAGGCCCCCCGCTTGGGGTCTGATAACGGCTTGGCGGTGTATTTTAGCCCCCCTCAGCGGTTGAATGATAAGTTTCGTAACAGAATATTTTCTATCATTGTCTTAATCAATATCTACCCCCTCCTATTAATCAATAGTTAAAAAACAACAATAGGATTAGTCCCATTTAAACATTAATAATGTTGTGGGATTTTTATTACCCCATTATTGTTCGTGATGCGAATAAATAGCCCTATAGACTAGGAATTAACTCACCTTTTGCACAGTATCTGCACGGGCATGCTGGCAAGCGCCGTTTTCTTTGGGGGTAATTGGCCCGCAAGGCGCGGGCCGGGTTTGATGAGGGCTAACCAGCGAATTATCGGACTACCATCACCGAGATCTTGGCGTGGCGTACAATGGCGGCCGCATTCGAGCCGAGCAGGTAAGTTTTGACACTAGGACGGCGGGAGCCAATCACGATCAGATCGGCTGAGATTTCCTCAGCAAGTTGTAACACCTCGTCACGTGGCGAACCGAAGCTGATGGTATAAGACAGACGCTCCAACGGCAGGTCGATCTTCGCCATGAGTTTCTTCAGCCCCTCCACCGCCTTCACTTCAGCCTGATTTTCAAACTCTTTGATGCCAAACGAATAGGCGGTCACAAACGCCGAAGCATCCGGCAAGGCATGGAAGAAATGCACCTTGGCCCCAGACATCTTGGCCAGATACTCCACGTGTTCGAGCGCATGTTCAGTCAATACGTCTTCTGCAAGATCTACCGGTACTAAAATGGTCTTGTACATATTCAATCCCCTCTCTGTATTACCGTGATGAACACAGCTTACCGCTGGCCAATGGGAGCTTGTACCTATTTATGATGCTTTTGTGATCAGCAGGTGTAGCTGGTGGCTTCTCGACCTTTTGACCACAGTGACTCAACCAATGATTTATACTTTTGTGATTTGAACCGCAAAACTAACCAAATGTACGCTGCACGCTCGGCGATCCTCTGCCAAGCCGCGCCAGCTGCAGCAATAAACTGATTAGAACTCAACTGCTCCCCGCGCAACACCCGCTATTAACGCCCCTCAAGCACCGGCAGGCATCTGGATTAGTTTAATCGCCTTTTATCATTAGTTTTTCTCATGCGAATTTTATAAGCCCCTGTTTAATCAATGAGATAACCACTGCCGGTACTGTTCATTTACCGCAGTAAAGAGTAATCTTCCGCCCCCTAGACGTCCGATTTGCCTCCCCTGAGTAAAGAATAATCGGCTTTTATCCCACCCCATTATGTTGTAAATATGTTGCACAAAGGTGGTGATATTGAGTTACCTTAACTTTTGTCGGAAAAACCGGCGAATACAGATAAAAAAGAGCCACTTCAGAGCTCGCCATTCCACTCATGACAGGTAAAAACAGGACAGCATAAGATGGTAGATCATTCTAAAATAGCAGTGGACGCCACGCCCGGATCAGAAGATCACCTAAGGCGAAACCTCTCAAACCGACATATCCAGCTGATCGCTATCGGCGGTGCCATTGGTACAGGTTTGTTTATGGGTTCCGGTAAGACCATCAGCCTGGCCGGGCCTTCCATCATCTTCGTGTACATGATCATCGGCTTTATGCTGTTTTTCGTGATGCGCGCGATGGGCGAGCTGCTGCTCTCCAATCTGCAGTACAAATCTTTCAGCGACTTTGCCGCCGATCTCCTCGGCCCTTGGGCAGGGTTCTTCACCGGTTGGACTTACTGGTTCTGTTGGGTAGTGACCGGCATTGCCGACGTGGTGGCCATTACCGCCTACGCGCAGTTCTGGTTCCCCGATCTCTCCCAATGGATCGCCTCTTTACTGTGCGTGTTGCTGCTGCTCAGCCTGAACCTGGCAACGGTGAAAATGTTCGGTGAGATGGAGTTCTGGTTTGCGATGATCAAAATCGTCGCGATAGTGGGCCTGATCATCGCCGGTCTGGTCATGGTGGCGATGCACTTCGAATCACCAACCGGCAGCGTGGCCTCCTTCTCCCACTTATGGAATGACGGCGGCATGTTCCCGAAAGGCATTAGCGGCTTCTTTGCCGGCTTCCAGATTGCGGTGTTTGCCTTTGTGGGTATCGAGCTGGTGGGAACCACCGCCGCCGAAACCAAAGATCCGGAAAAAGTGCTGCCACGCGCCATCAACTCCATCCCGATCCGCATCATCATGTTCTACGTCTTCGCGCTGATCGTGATCATGTCGGTAACGCCTTGGAACTCTGTAGTGGCCGATAAGAGCCCGTTTGTCGAACTGTTCGTACTGATTGGTCTGCCAGCCGCAGCCAGCGTGATCAACTTCGTAGTGTTGACCTCTGCCGCCTCTTCCGCCAACAGCGGCGTGTTCTCCACCAGCCGTATGCTGTTCGGCCTGGCACAGGAAGGCGATGCGCCTAAATCCTTTGCCAACCTGTCCAAACGTGCGGTACCGGCAAACGGCCTGACCTTCTCCTGTATCTGTCTGCTGGGTGGCGTGGTGCTGATCTATCTTATCCCGAACGTCATGACCGTATTCACGCTGGTCACCACCGTGTCGGCTATTCTGTTCATGTTCGTCTGGACCATCATTCTGTGCTCGTATCTGGTCTACCGTAAGCAACGTCCGGCACTGCACCAGAAATCGATCTACAAGATGCCTGCCGGTAAGTTGATGTGCTGGGTATGCATGGCGTTCTTCGCATTCGTACTGGTGCTGCTGACGCTGCGCGAGGACACACGCCAGGCGCTGGTCGTCACGCCGCTGTGGTTTATCATTCTGGGGATCGGTTATCAGTTTGTGCGCCGTAAGAAGGCGGCCTGATCTTGGTTATTGCAACGCCGCGTTCTCACGCGGCGTTTTTACAGGCGCAGCATGCAGCGCCTCTACGTTAACTCCGCAGGCTTTGGCTTTCGCCGAATACGCAACTCACTGACAATCACCCCCAACACAATCAACCCTGCGCCAATCAACGCCAACCCCGGCAAACGCTCACCGGCGATACGGCCGACTATCCCAGCCCATACCGGTTCACCGGCATAAATAACCGTGGCACGGGTAGGTGAAACGCTACGTTGTGCCCAGTTCATCGTCAGTTGGATCACCGCACTGACTATCCCCAGCCCTACCGCGCTATAAAGCAGATAGTTGGAAAACGCCGGAACCGACTCCCCGGTAGGGGCCATCATCAAAAACGATAACAACGACGCGGTAGCAAGCTGCACAATGGTCACCCGCCGCACGTTGACCTTGCCCGCAAAAGCACCGATTAAAATCACCTCGATGGCGATCGCCAGCGCACTGACCAACGTGAGGAATTCACCGCCGCTGAATGCCAGGCTGGAACTGCTTGGCCCGCTCAGCAGCATCAGGCCGACGAAGGCCAGCAGAATGCCAATCCAGGACATGATCCCCGGCATACGCCCAAGGACCAACCACTGCAATAACGGCACAATCGGCACGTACATGGCAGTAATAAACGCCGACTGGCTGCTGGTGATGGTTTGCAGCCCCATGGTTTGCAGGCCATAGCCGAACATGATTGAGGTGCCGATAAACACCCCAGCCTTGATTTCGTACCAGGTCATCCCCCGCAGCGAACGCAGAGAGAACAGCACTAGCGCCAACGTCGCGGTGCCAAAGCGTAGCCCGACAAAAAAGAATGGCCCACTGACCAGCATCGCCTGATGTACAGCCAAAAAAGTGCCGCCCCAGAGCATGGTGATAAAGACCAGCACGGCTTCTTGGGGTTTGATTTTCAGAAACAGCGTGGGAGTAGAGTTTTTCTTGACCGTTGACACTGACTTGCCCTTCCTGCTGGCTGCAATAAAATACACAATTTCTGCCAGTATGGGGAAAAGGCTAGCAATGGGCAATATCGTGCCGGATTGGCAGCAGCAATCACCGCCCTGTGCCGAGGGCTTACAACCCATCCTCCTGGAGCTTTTTACTCTTCCTGGGCCGGGACTTCCGGCAGCGTTTCCAACGGCGGCTGTATCCCCTCAGAGATGTAATCTACGGCAGCCAGGGGGCGCTCGTTGCCCATAGCGTCTTCCACCACCACATGTTTGATAGCACCGTCAGAAAGTATCACTCGCTTAATGCCACGTTCGGGTTCCATATCTCCTCCCTGTGTGAATGTCTGCCCCTCAAGTTTAGCCTGTGCGGCGCCTGTCGGGTTGCGGTCTAAGTGTTTATCTGAATACCCTTCGCATTTTTTATCATCTCCCCCGGTTATCAGAGCTACGTGCGGCAATACACTTTGTATGGTCAGCGAAAAATCATCACTGGCAGTTATACATAGAAGGTGAAACATCAATCATCCCTATCTTGTTTGCGGAACCCGAGCAGGGTTAAAATGCCGCTCAACCTACCGCTCATCCGTTGAACGTCCGGTCGATCCAAGCTGTGTCCGCCTGTCCACCTACCAAAGCCAGGCGTTCTATTTTTTGCGTACTGCAAAGGGAAATAAGTCAGTGTCTAAAGATTTTGATGAACTAATAAGAGACATGGATCTTATTATTGAAAATGTAGACAGTTTCAAGGCTATGGCCCCACGCATGCCGCCACCGGCGGTAGAAGCGCCGCCAACAGCTCACTCCTACGATTCATTCTGCGAAAACATTGCGCTGAAAGTGGTATTGAAGGTTCTGCTGTCATCGGTAGACAAGATCGTCAAGGTGCAAATCGCCAACCGAGTTGAGCAAGAGATCACTCAGATCGAGCAGCAGGTCGTCTTGGCTGGCGGAGGCCCGGTTGCACCCGAAGACCTGGCACAAATGACCCACTACGTGCGCCGTACCGTTCACGATTTACTCAATTGAGCTCCGCCAGAAAAGCGGTTGTGCGTTGGGAATGGATTGTTTCAGCCCTGATAGCATGACTTGGCGAGTATCGGCATTCAGAGAATGGTTGAATAATCATCGGGTATACCCGAATCAAGCGTACTCCAGGCGTTTCGGCTGCAAGCCGGGCGTTTGGGGTCTCGTCACCTTGATGGCTTTCGCCGGATCGCCTGCCACAAACTCCAGAGTGGGCGAGTAGTAAAAAGGCAGCCATGCCTCGAAATTCTCTTCCCACTCCCATTTGACTGGGCAGGGCCACAGAATATCTTCGTACAGAATGTAATAGATCCACCTCCCATGAGGGCGGCGTGGCTTAAGTGTTTTCATAATGCCATCAATACTTTCTCACCTGTTGCAAGCTGGCCGCGAAATGGGCCGCTCAGCCATAATACCTCAGTGGAGCCACTTGAAGCGAGGAGGCACCACGAAACGCGGTACTTGACAGGTAATTATACGATAACGGCGCGGATTTTGCGGCAAAGTAGCGGAGTTTAATCCACTACTTTGCCGCAATGCATTACTGTGAAGTGATGGTAAATCTTACTACATGTTCAGTGAGGCATAGTGCTGTTGGCAAGTTGGCTTGCTCTTGTCACTACCCTCTGCCCTTAAGGGCGTATCCCTGGTGAAGCACAATATTTTCTATTCGGTATACTGTTGAGAAAGGTCAATTATTCCCTTCTCTTGCCAACAACATACCCATTTTTTGCCACCAGGAAAACAGGTGAAAAACACCCTTGTAATCACTGACAATAAATGTTAACAAAAGCTAATCAATACAGACACCTTAATGAACATTTGAATTATTAGCATGAAAAGGAAAGATTGGCCATGAAGATTAACGTAACGGACACTCCAAATCCGCAGGACGAAGAGTTCGTGATTGACAGCCTCTGGGCGCACAACCATCAGTATGATGCAGTAGATATTCATCCGTTATTCCTGACCGTCACCGACGAGCGTGGGCAGATCGTAGCCGGGCTGGTTGCCAGAACCTGGTGGGGTGGATTAGAAGTCCAGTACCTGTGGGTAGGTGACGAGTATCGCAAAAAAGGCTACGGCCGTGACCTGATGCTGCGGGCAGAGCAGGAAGCCGTCAAGCGCGGTTGCCATATGGCCTATGTCGACACCTTCAGTTTTCAGGCGCAGGCGTTTTACGAAAAACTGGGGTACCAACCGTATGGCAACTTAGCGGGCTATGCGCACCGCCATACTCGCATCTATTTAGCGAAAAACATCTGATAGCGCTGAAGTATGAGGGGTTCAAATGGATTCATTTTGGCAGAGCAATGAATTATATTTAAAAGGTCTCATCACCATGATGGAACATTTAAATGAGCCTTGGGGCATTAAAGATTTATCTTCACGCCATATTTATATGAACAAGGCGGCCTATCTTTATACCAACACACCTCTCAATTTCGATATTGCGGGCAAGCTTGATGCCGAATTCCCTGCCGATTGGGCAGAGTTCGCCCCAGACCTGCAAGAACACGATAGGAAAACCGAAGGAACTCGGGATCGCGTAGCCGTCATCGAGACGCACTTCTGGTACGGCAGCGACAGTCTGGTCCCCTTTATCAGCGAAAAGTTGCCTATTTATAATGACAAGGAAGAGCTGGTTGGCACCATGTGGAACGCCCGTCCGCTGGACAGTTTCTCACCGCTAAAATATATCAACCAGCAAAAACCCAGCATATTAACCACCGAAGTCAGCATCCGGATTTTTACCCAGTCGGAGCTGGATATCATATTTTTGATGCTGCAACGCTACACCAACAAAGAGATTGCCAGGTTATATGACGTCAGCAATAAAACCATAGAAAATAGAATCTACAACATCTACCAAAAAGCCGATGTGCATACCCTCCAACAGTTCGAAGAGTATTGCAAACTGGTGAATTTGGACAGCTACATTCCAGTACGCCTGATTGAAAAAGGCATCCAATTTATTTAAACGTTAACGAGAGATTATCGTGATTAAAATTGAAGACTACCCATTGAGCCGGGTACCGCAGGATAAGAGGGTCTCCTTCCTCAGCGTCGCCATCGTGCATATGGGTATGCTAACGGCCTTGGACCAGTTTATGTTGGGTGCCGTATTGGGCAACTCAATGACCCTGACCGATGCCTTTATCGCCATCTCTATTGGCAGCTTGATTTTTGGGGTCGTGACGTTCGGGCTAGGTTTGGCCGGGATGAGAGAAGGTATTTCCGGCAGCCTGCTGGCTCGCTGGTGTGGCTTTGGCCGTATAGGTTCGGTGCTTATCGGCCTGGTAGTGGCCGTCAGCCTGTTGGGCTGGTTTGGCATTCAGAACGCCATCTTTGCCAAATCGCTTAACTTCGCTTTGGGCGATCGCCTGGGCTTCCCGCTGTCAGCCTCACTCTCCGGCCTATTTTTGACGGTGCTGGTCGCTTTTGGTTTTAAAGCGCTGCGCATCACAGCACGTATTGCGGTGCCGTTGTTTATCCTGCTGGTGTTCTTTATTTCCTATAACGTCCTCTCTGGGCAGAAACTGCATGAGGCCATTCTGCTGGCCCCTATGGGGGAAGCGTTAACCATCAGCGCGGGCATCACCATCGTGGTCGGCGGCGCCATTGTTGCCAGCCTGATGACTCCAGACCTGACCCGTTACTCCAAAAACAAACGCCACGTGTTTGGCATTACGCTGCTGACCATTATTGCCGGTGAATTCGTGGTTAACGGCCTGGCGATTTTTATTGCCAAAACGCTCGGCACCGCAGACGTGGTAACGATCATGGCTCAAAGTGCGGGCGGCATCGGTTTGCTGGTAGTGGTATTCTCCACCCTGCGCGTTAACGATCTGAACCTCTATTCGTCGTCCTTGGGCGTGGTGAATGCGGTTGAAGGGATTACCGGTAAAAAGCTGAAATACACCGCAACCACGGTGATTATCGGTCTGTTGGGCACGCTGCTTTCGGTTCTGGGGATCCTGGATCGGTTTGTGGATTTCCTGACCGTGCTGGGCGTGGTATTCCCACCGATCCTCGGCGTCATGCTGGTGGACTATTTCCTGCTGCGCAGCCACCGAGACGCTTTGGACGCCAGCCGCCAGCTTGGACAACTGCCGCAGGAAACGCCGCTCATCGGTTGGGCGGCGATTATCGCCAGCATCGTCGGAAGCGTGATTGGTCTGGTGACGGAATGGGGCGTGCCAACCATTAACTCACTGCTGGCAGCCAGCGTGATTTACTGGCTGTTTAAACGCCTGTTTGGCCGGGCAACCAGCCTGCAAACAGCCTAGTTCCAAGAACGCGAAACAAGCGGGCGCAGCATTCTGCGCTCGCTGAGTTAATCAACCGGTCAGGTCGCGCTACCGGGAATTACAATATTACTGTCCGCCAACGACCCCATCTGATTAAACATCACGCAGGCCGCATCCACGATATGCATGGCAATGGCGGCACCGCTGCCCTCCCCCAGTCGCATATCCAGATGCAGATAAGGTGCCAATTTCAGGTGCTCAAGTGCGGCAGCCGCGCCCTTCTCCGCAGAGAAATGGGACGGCAGCAGGTAATCCCGAGCCTGAGGCGCAATGCCGCAGACCGCCAGCGCAGAGGCATATGAGAGAAAACCATCGAGGATCACCGGCAGACCGGCCGCCGCAGCCCCCAACATCACGCCAGCCATTCCCACCAAATCGTATCCACCCAGCTTTGCCAGTACGTCCAGCGCATCTTGAGTATCCGGCTGATTTACCTCAATAGCCCGGCGCACCACGTCCACCTTGTGGTGTAAACGGTCGCTGGGGAAGTTGGCACCAATGCCGACCACTTCCTGCGGATCGCGGCCGGTAAAGACGCTGACTAACGCTGCGGCCGGCGTCGTATTAGCCATCCCCAGTTCCCCGACGCCAAACAGCTTCACCCCAAGCGCCGCCTGTTCCAGCGTCAGTTGAGCCGTGGCCAACAGCAACTCCTTCGCCTGCTGGCGCGTCATTGCCGCACCGCGCGCAATGTTACCGCTGCCACGTCCGACTTTCATGTCGATCAGACCCGGCAAGGGGGCGCTGTCGATGCCAACATCCACCAGCTTTACCTCGGCACCAGCATTGGCGGCCAATACGCAGACGCCGGTATTGCCTTTCACCATATTCAGCGCCTGGATCACCGTCACTTCACGCGGTGACACCGCCACCCCTTCGGCATAAACGCCGTGATCGGCCATCATGACGATGATTTGTTTGCGGCTGGCGGCCATCCCACTAAAACCGCGCATCCCGGCTAACTGGGTTGCCAACTGTTCCAGGCGACCAAGGCTGCCCGGTGGCTTGAGCAGGCCATCAATCTTTGCCGCTGCCTGTTGCATGGCAGCCGCGTCCAACGGCTTAATCGAGTCGATTAACGATGACAATGTTTGCATAACTTTATTCTCTGCTTGCAGGCTGCCAATGAGCCTGGCTGTTAAATACTTTTAGCGTGACAAACCCCTGGTTGAGTTCCACCACGCTGTAGGCTCCCTGGGTAAACGGGAAATGCCACATCCCAGCGGCAGGCAGCTTTAGCAGCCCGGCCAGCAGCAGGCTCAGAGAGCCTTGGTGCGCCACCAGCAGACGATCGCCATCGCCCGGTTCGTTCAGCAGACGTTGGGCCTGTTGGTCGATCCTATGTGAAAACAGTGGAAAGGACTCTCCTGCTGGCGGGCAAGCTAGTTGCCAATCCGCCACCCAGTCGGCCCAGGCAGCACTATCCTCCCGCTGTAAATCCTGGTGATGGCGCATCTCCCAGTCGCCAAAATTCATTTCGTTAAAGCCACCGTCGGGTTGGATCACCAGTTCCCGCTGCCCAAGCACGATCTCGGCGGTATGTCGGGCGCGTCTTAACTCACTGCTGATCGCCTGGGTAAAAGGCACCTCGGCCAGCCATTGTGCGATCTGCCTCGCCTGCTGTTCACCTTGTTCGGTCAACGGCAAGTCGGTCATGCCGCAAAATACGCCCTGCCGATTCGCTGCCGTTTGCCCGTGTCGTACCAAAAATAGCCGCATAGCGCCCACTCACAGCAGTGCCAGTAAGAAGATCAACTCGGCAATTTCTATCGCCGCACCCAGGGTGTCACCCGTTTGCCCGCCCAGACGGCGGCGCAAATAGGCCCGCAGCAAAAGCACGGCGATCAGCGCATAGCCAAGCGCAAACAGCCCCTGCCCATGCCCTAACAAGGCGACCAAAGCGGCCCCTAGCACCAGAGTGAACAGCGTTTGTCCGCCGCTGATCTTGCCAATGTAAAGGTTCCCCAGCCCATTACCCTCACGGGCATAGGGCTGGCGATACATCATCAACACCACCAGGCTCCGGCAAGCCACTCCTGCTGCCGCCAACGTGGCCAACATCGGTACCCCACGCAGTGCCAGTTCGCTGATCACCAACACCTTGGCCACGACGATAAAGATCAGCGCCAGCCCACCATTGGTACCTAGGCGGCTGTCGCGCATGATCTCCAACATTTTTTCCCGAGTGCGGGCCGAGAACACGCCATCACAGGTATCGGCCAATCCGTCGAGGTGGAAGGCACCGGTCACCAGAGCCAACGCCAGCACGTAGCCCAACGCTGCCAGCGGCCCCCCACACCAGGGAGCCAACAGAGTGAATACGGCGCCGCCAATTGCACCGACGATCAGGCCAATCAAGGGGAAACCGATGATGCCACGCTGGTAATTATCCATCGCTAACCCCTGTGTCCAACTGGCAGGCAGCGGGATACGCGTCATCAATTGCAGGGTGGCCCAAAACAGTCGCAAACTCATTTGATCTTGACCTCAATACCAGAAATTACCAATAGCACCGACTCGGCAGCGGTGGCCAAACGCTGGTTAACACGCCCGGCAATATCACGGAAGTGACGTGCCAGACGGTTTTCCGGCACGATGCCCATCCCCAACTCGTTGGTGACCAGATAGATCGCCGCCGGGCTGCGGGCGCAGGCGGCCAGCAAATCGTCGATCTGCCGTTGGATTGCCGTTTCAACCACGGCAAAATCGATGCTTTCCACCGGCGTCTCCCCGGTCAGGTCAAACATCAGGTTGGCGATCAGCGTGGTAATACACTCCAGGATCACCGCCTCTCCCGCCGCCGCCTGTTGGTCGATCACGCTGGCCAGTTGCTGGCTCCCCTCCCAGGTACGCCAATGTGCAGGCCGGGCCTGGCGGTGCAGCTTAACCCGTTCGGCCATTTCCTCATCGGTGACCACCGAGGTGGCGATATACAACACCCGGTCACTGACACCACTCGCTAACCTTTCGGCCAGCGAGCTTTTGCCGCTGCGTGCTCCGCCAGTGATCAGGATCATTGGGGCCCCGTTTGTTGGTGCTCGGTCATCAAGCGGTAAATTTTATCCATATCAATATGTTCCCGCATCTTATCGGCCAAGAGATCAAACTGTTGCTGCTTATAATCGGCATAATCGAAAGCCGGGCCGTCATAAACCGGCAACCCTTTACGCTGGCGCAGCTGGTTTAGCAGCGCGCGGCAAAAAGGCGCGCTGTCGAATAGGCCATGAATATAGCTGCCCAGCACGTTACCGGTGGAGTTAACAGCCCCGTCAAAAGCGCTGTCCGGTTGGCCGTTACGAAGGGAAAGGCGGGAGAAAGGCGTAGCCTCTGAGCCAAGCTGGGTGGTGCCCATATGGATTTCATAACCAACGACATCCTGCTCGCCACAGCCAGACCAGAGGCCGGGCAACCCAGGCTCACATTGTGCTGTCACCTGTGTAGTGACTTTTTGCGGTGCGAAGCGGGTGGTAACATCCAGCAATCCCAAACCTGCCATCTGTTCCAAACCGGATTCCACGCCATCAACAATGTGCTTGCCGAGCATCTGGTAGCCGCCGCAAATACCCACGATCTGCACTCCGGCCCGATGCCGATCCTGCAACGCTGACGCCAACCCGCTTTGTTGTAGCCACTGCAGGTCCCCCAGGGTGTTTTTGCTACCCGGCAGGATAATCAGATCGGCACCGGCCAGCGTCGCCGGGTGCGAAACATAGCGCAACCCTACGTCCGGCTGGGCCGCCAAGGCATTAAAATCGGTAAAGTTGGACATATAGGGTAGCTGTACCACCGCGATATCCAGCTCATGGCTGCTGCCAGTCGGGGCATATTTACCATTTTGCAACGCCACACCATCCTCATCTTCCAGATCGATATTCAACCAGGGCATCACACCCAGCACCGGCACACCGGTCAGCGCCTCAATCTGCTCCAGCCCCGAGTAGAGTAAGGCAATATCGCCACGGAATTTATTGATGATCACCCCTTTCACTCGGGCTTTCTCTTCTGGCTCTAGCAGGGCCAGTGTGCCGTAAATAGCGGCAAACACCCCGCCACGATCGATATCCGCCACCAACAACACTGGCGCATCGGCAATCGCCGCCATGCCCATATTGACGATGTCGCGGTCGCGCAGGTTGATTTCCGCCGGGCTACCAGCACCCTCCAGCACCATGATGTCGTAGCCGCTGGCCAGGCTGTGATACACCTCGCTGATTTGCTGCTGTAACTGCGGCTTGTACTCGTGATAGCTGACCGCGTCCATATTGCAGGCCACTTTGCCCATCAGCACCACCTGTGCCTGGCAATCGCTGGTCGGTTTCAACAGTACCGGGTTCATCCGCACATCGGGTGCGATACCGGCGGCTTCGGCCTGAAAAATCTGTGCCCGGCCCATCTCTTCGCCACGGGCGGTAATGCCAGAGTTAAGCGCCATATTCTGCGATTTGAACGGCGCACAGCGATAGCCATCCTGCATGAAGATCCGGCACAGACCGGCCACCAGCACACTTTTACCCACATCAGATGCGGTTCCCTGCACCATCACACACCGTTTCATCACATGTTCTCCGCGTCGCGCTAGCTGAGCCGCGCAAACAATTATTATTTCAAGCGCCAAGCCATAGCAGGCGCAACGCTGCAAACAGCAGCAGAGCCAATAGCGAGGCCGTCATCATCAGACGCGTACTGCGTGGAATATCTGCCAGCTCGATCTCCCGTCGAGCCTCGCCGATCCACGGTTTTTCGACCCGCTGACCAAAGTAGTTGTTAGGACCGCCAAGTCGCACTCCCAACGCTCCAGCCACGGTGGCTTCCGACCAGGCGCAGTTGGGGCTGGTGTGCTGATAGCGATCGCGCCAGCCAATGCGAAGCGCCTGGCGAAAGTCCAAACCATTCAGCCAAGCCGCACAGCTCAGCAGTAGCCAGCTAAGCCGGGCCGGTAACCCGTTGGCGAAGTCATCCATCCGCGCCGACACATAGCCGATAGCGCGGTATTTCGGCGTTTTGTAGCCCACCATTGAATCGAGGGTGTTAACCGCTTTATACGCCATCGCCAACGGCGCTCCGCCTATCAGCAAAAAGAACAACGGCGAAATGACGCCATCCACACTGTTTTCTGCCACCGTCTCCACCACCGCCCGGGTGATTTGCGGTTCTTCCAGGTGTGAGGTATCCCGCCCGACAATCCACGACAGCTTGCGGCGGCTCTCCTCAAGATCGGCACTTTGCAGTGCCCGGTGAACTTCCATGGCAGCCTGTTCCAGACAGCGCCCGGCGAGCAGGGTATAAATCAGCCAGACTTCCGCCAGCCAACCCAACCATGGGTGGATATACTGCATCAGCGTTAAAAAGCCCCAACTGACCAGCCAAACCACCCCGACGACGCCCAGCCACAGCAGCCCGCCGCCAAGTTTTAGCGCCCTCTCGCTATGGCAAATCCGGCGGATCGCGCGCTGTAGCGCCGTGATCAGGTTACCGATCCAGCGCACCGGATGCGGCCAGTGTGGCGGGTCCCCTAACAGACTGTCGAGCAGAAAGGCCGCAAACCAGGCTAGCAGCGTCATGGCGCGCACCTTATAGAAGCCTGATGGTGGGTTAATGGCATAAAAAAATCCCGACCTCTCGGGCGGGATTTGGGCGTCAACAGGATACGACCGGGCGGTACAAAATAGCCGCACGTATCTCATGACAACCCCCTTCCCACCGAAGGTGTTGAATGTGTGACCAACTGGCCGGTCTTCTGGCTTAGCGTCATCCTCATCCACTCCCTTCCCAATCCTCAGATCAGTGGCGCAGTGGACTCGTCGGCATCACAGCAGCGGGGGCTGCGGGGGAGTTACACCCCCTTCCCAACCACAACCTGTCATCGTTCAGGGTGTGGGTTATCCAGTTGGCAATAATATGGTTAATAAAACGTTATGGGTTCAATGCACTCAACGCTTCAATTTATCACTTAGTTTTCATCTCGATAGCCTCGACAATGGCCATGCCATAATAACCTGTTGATATGGCGAATACACGCCAAGATCTGGCATTTACCTGGGCGACAGCTTTAGTTTGCAACGGATCAACGGCAATTACCCTGTGCTATCCTGCACGCAAACTTGACAGGGGAATAGCAAAACCGTGAGTGAACATGGTGGTAACGTACTGGAAATGGCGTTGAAAAACGGCCTGGATCCGGCCGAGATGATTGATTTCAGCGCCAATATCAATCCATTGGGCATGCCCGCCAGCCTGAAGGCGGCGATTATCGAGCATCTGACCAGCGCCGAATGCTATCCCGACGTCGAATATCGGCGTTTGCATGCGGCATTGGCGCGAGTCCATCACTGCCCGCCGGAAAATATCATGGCAGGTAACGGGGCCACCGAGCTGATTTACGCCATAGTGAACCGGCTACGCCCCCGCACGGCGCTGCTTCTTACGCCAGGGTTTGCCGAATACCGCCGGGCATTGCAGCGGATTGACTGCCAGATCGAGGACTTTCCGCTGGATGAAGCCGGTGGTTTTCAACCCGATGAGCGGCTGCTGCAGGTGCTGGCCGAGCGCCAACCGGACTGCCTGTTCCTGGCCACCCCCAACAATCCGACCGGGCTGATGCCTGACCCCACGCTGTTACAGGCCATTGTCGCCTGTTGTCGCCAGCACAATAATGCGTTGATCGTTGATGAAGCCTTTATCGATTTTCTGCCGGATACACCGGGTCTGATCCCGCAAATGGCAGAGTATTCCCGCCTTTATATCCTGCGTTCGCTGACCAAGTTCTTTGCCATTCCCGGACTGCGACTTGGCTATCTGGTCAGCAGCGATCGCGCTGGCCTGCAGCAGATGAAGCAACTGCGCGAACCCTGGACCATCAATGCCTATGCGGCACTGGCCGGCGAAGTGATCCTCGACGATCTCGATTACATCCAGCAAACCCACCAATGGTTGGCAGAGCAGCGTGCTTGGTTGTTTGACGCGCTGACAGCCTTGCCGCACTTGCGCATCTGGCCAGGGGCGGCGAACTATATTTTCTTACGCTGCCTGCGCCCCGGCTATGATCTGCAACAGGCGTTGTTGCAGCACCGCATCCTGATCCGCCACTGTGCCAACTACCCTGGCCTGTCCACCGACTATTATCGGGTGGCGATCAAAAGCGAAGCGGCCAACCGCAAGCTGATAGCCGCGCTGCAACAGGTGCTGGCAGAGGACTGAGGCGTTTTTAGATATCAAACGTTAACCTTTGATTATTGGAACGGTTGCAGCATGGCAATTACGGCGGAGTGGTTGTCTCATACACCAGGCCGTCGCTATTGCCCAACTTAGGGTAATCGAAATCATGGGCTGGAAAGCGGAACAGGCGGTTACGCCAGCGGTCAAACTGCACGCGATAGTTATAGCTATCAGGCAGCTTTTTCATTCTGAACCAGTGCTGGCCGCCATCGGTAGAGACTGTCATATGCAGCGGGTCGTTGAACGCTTTCTCCATCATCAGCAGATCATTACCCGCATAAAACGTGCCCAAGGCTTTTTTACCGGTTTCCAGCAGCGGTTGCAGCGCGCCATTCTCCCGCAACCGGTTCAGGCTATAAAGCCACCGTGGCCGCTGGCGTAAGACAAAATCAAAATCCCCTTGCGGGCTGATGTCGGCCGCAACGATATCTCCGCCCACCCACTGGCTGGACTGGATTTGAGCGGATTTCAGATTGAAATCAAGCAGCAATGAAGCAGTTAACCGATCCTCTTCCCCGGTGTTATGGGGCTGATTACTGACGATCACCCGATCGCCGCCGTTATAGTGCCAACTGGCCGCATAGAGAGCAGGCTCGATCCCGCGTTCCGTTAACAACCTGGCCAGATCGAATATCTGTTGCCAATGCTGGCCGAGATCGTCCGACCGGTAGAGTTTACCCTGTTGAACCAGCAGCACGCTCCGCGCTCCAGAGAGCCCCAAGAGCTGATAAGTCTGGTTACCACCGGGTGCTTGCCACTGGGGTAACCAACACCAGTTACGCCCGCCATCGGCAGAATAAAATACGGCATCTTTGCTATAAGAACGGGTGCCGAACACCACCAGGCAATGCCCCTGAACATCACACTGTTGCTCAGCCACGTAGCCCAAAAAACGGGCGCTGACGCGCAGCTTGCCATTCTCTTCGATGATGAGTTGGCTGACCGGGATCGTGGCGCTGTTATCATAGCTCCGGTGCCGGATTGTTCCACGGCCAACCTTTGCCTCCAGCATCAAGCGTAACATGGTGGTATCAGGGGATATCTGCAGGTTTAACAAAGGGGGACCAATGTCTGCCAGCACATCGATCTGCACCGAATTTTCATAGTGAGAGATCAGCGTATTCTGGTCACGCTCAATATCCGTGATCCGCGTATTTATTACATCGCTGATACCCGTTAACAGCACCCCTTGTTGAAAACTGCTCAGGCGTTCCCCACTCATGACTACCGCAGGACGTTCTGCCTGATAGTTTCGCTGCCACTGCCAGTCGGGGGCAAACCCGGCAAAGCTGTCGATATAAAACAGCATCCAGGAAATGATAAGCCCCAATGCCAGCAGGATGATGCGCGTTAGGCTATTGCTGAACATCAGGGGACTTCCTGAATATAGGGTTTGCCACCGTTGCGTTTTTTAAACAACACCAACAGTTGGCGGGCAAAGACAAAGCGCGCCGCACTGAGCGAGTTCCTGCGCGTTATCCAAGTGCAGACCTCCACCAACAGCATGAACACGCAGAAAATCATGATGCTCATCAGAGCAAAGTCATAAAACATGCCTGCGGCGTCCAGCCAGTCCCACTTATCCGGCGCACCGCCCTGCTCCCACCAATCATGCAGGGTGAAAAACACCAGCATCACCAGTAAAAAAGAGCAGCAGCCAAACATCACTTTATACATCAGCTTGAGCTGGTGAAAAGAAACGGCAATCCCGCCGAGCTTGAGATAGGCGCTGCCATCCCTTTCATTACACAGGCCCAGCACCGCATTATCTTGCTGATTGACCACCAACATCAGCGGATCTTCGGCCGCCAGGAAGAACGGATGTTGCCGATAGAACAGCGGATTGAGGTCTTCCATCAGCGAGTTAATTCCGCTACGAAATGAGAACCGCTCTCCATTGCAGCTAAATTGGTACTCGATAAAATCCCGGCGGCTTTTGCCTCCGCCGGTAAAATCGCGGCGGGCGCTAACATCGGCAGCCTCTCCGCTCACGCTGGTCAAGGTGACTTTATCGGTCAATAGCAAATCATTCGGCTGCAGCGCATCCAGATCGTTAGCCAATTCTTTGCTGGCCTGTAGTGACGGCGCACCGCCCCCCGGCTCGGTTAATGATTCGGTGGTGGTAAGGCAAAGGGACGTGTCGCCTTGTTTGACGCTCTCCAGCCCTTTTAACAACTTACGCGTATGACGGCTGGTTCCCACCATCAGCGTATGTAACGAAGCCACGAACCACCAGCAGCCAAAGATGAAAACAAAAAGCAGTAGCACCATCACCCAGATATTCAGCAACTGGAAATAACCCACCGCTGAGAGCGTCATCACCATGATCGCGCCGACCAGCTTCATCAACGCAACCGGTTTGCTAATGTCGGCCAGCTTCGGTTGCAGCTCCCCCTTTTCAGGCGAAACCAGCCAATGCAGCCAGTAGCTACCATCAGCCAACTGATGGGCACCGATATACACGCGATCTCCCGATACCAAACGGTATAACACTTTGGCATCAACAAACTGTTTGCTGTAGGTATAGAACACCTTGTCCCCGGCCAAAATGCGCCGTAGCTTACTTGCGCTGGGCGCGTTGAGATCGTGGCGGATAAAAGACAGCTCATAGAAGCAGATTTTTTTCATGGTTGCTAACGACCAGGCACGGATTAAAAACGATGATCGAGCAGCTTATCCTGCTCTACGGGATAGGCTTTACCATCGAACTTGAGCTCGACGCGGGTCTTGGCAACGACTTTGTTGCTTTCCACGCAATCCTCCCCTTTTCTGCTCGCCCCCTTGTGCGTCGCTATGGTCTGTAGCTGCAGATCCTGGAAGCCGTTATGTGCGCTCTTGCCAAGCGCCAATGCGCGATTGGTCGCGGCGAAATCCCCGACACACTGGCCATCCCACTCACCGCTATATTCATTCATGGTCAGATTATTAAGCACCAAAGTGACTTGCTGATCTTGCAGGGTATAGAGGTTAAGGCGTTCGATGCTGATGGGATTGACCGAGGAAGCTCCCCGGTGGTCAAAGCGCACCCCGAAAGCGCGTATCGCCGGAGACAATTGGTAGCGTGCAGTGTCAATGGTCACGCTGCGGGTAGAAATGGCATCATCCATAATCGCCCTGGGATGATATTTGCTGGCCAGCACCTTGCCGGACTGGCTATCGACCACCAAGACTGCGACGTCATAGTCGGTAAAATCAGGTTGGGTCTCCTCCTTGGGCTCCAGCATCAGCACCGCAATGGTTTTATCCGGGGCATAGGGCCACACCTTGCAGGTGGATAGCTCGGTATTCATGGTCGCTTTGGCGGCAAAGGGCTTAGCCAGATCGGCAAGGAGAGGCTGGCAATCGGCCAGAGAAGAAAAAGAAACCAGGCATAACGAAAGTAAACCTATAACCCTGTTCATAGCAACGTTCCCTGTAACTCTTGAATTAACTCATGCAGTTAAAAGTTGTGCGGAAGATAGCGCAGTACCAAGCGCACTTGGTGTGCAGGGAATCTAACTATAAAATAGGCACAAATCCAGCCGCTTGTTATTTTTTGAGATAAACAGGGTGACTGCTGGCAGCTATCGCAAAGTCACTGCCAGCAAACCATGGTGAGTAATTGGATAAACTCAGATCACTCCACTGAGCAGGCCGATCCCCAGCAGCGATGAACCGCCGCCAATCACCCGCGCCCAGCCGCTATGCGTAGACGAAGACGCCAGCAGATAGCCGATACCCAACCCAGCCACGTGCAGCAACACCGTTGCAATCACCATACCGGAAAGCGCCGCCACCGAATGGGAAAGCTCCGCACCGTGGGCCAGACCGTGGAAGATGGCAAAAGCACCAATAATCAGCGCGCCCGTTATCGCCGACAGTTTGAGCTGTAAGGCAACCATCACCCCTATGCCCAACAGCGAGGCGGCAACGATAAACTCAGTGCCTGGCACGGTCACGCCTGCCATGCCAACCAGCGCACCGGTCAGCAATAAACCGGCAAACACCAGCGGAGCCAGCCACCACCGTTTGGTGTTCATGGCACTCCAGATACCCACCAGAACCATGGCGACCAGATGGTCCATCCCGGTCAGCGGGTGGATAAAGCCTTCGGTAAAGCTTAATACGTGATGCGCGCCACCGTCATGGCCCACATGGGCAAAGGCCAGCATGGGGAACAGCGCCAGTAGGGATACAGCCACAGCTTTGACATTAATACGCATAATGAATACCTAAATTTTCCAGTGAATGAAGGTGATGTTTTTACTCGTGAAAACAGTTGATTACGTTATAAATTCATCCTTATGCTTGCCTGAAATAAGTCGATTGGCGGCAATCAGCGCCTGTCCCAAGGCCACCCCACCATCTCCTGCCGGTAGGCGGGATGGCAGTAAGACCGGTGTTCCGTCCAACTGCTGAAGCAAGAGTTGCCGCAACAGAACGTTATGCATGACTCCACCGGACAGCACGATGGTATTGATGCCGTATTGCTGCATGGCTCTACGGGCCAGTGCGGCAAACCCTTGGGCCAAGGCAACATGAAACGCATAAGCGCGCTGCGCCGGGGGGGCCTGATAGGCCAGCCATTGCCGCCAGAAGGTGGCCAGATCCAGCTGATTATCGAGCAGCGGCAACGAAACCGGCGGTTGATGAGGCGGACTTTGCCATGCCAAGGCTTCCAACTGGCAGGCGGCCTCCCCCTCCCAGGAAAGTTGTTGCGGCACGATCTGCAATGCTGCGGCCACCGCATCAAACAAGCGCCCGGCCGAAGAGGCCAGCGGCGAGTTGATTTGCCGTTCGACCGCCCGCAGCAAGATCGTCGCCTGCGGTTGAGGGATCGCCGCGGCTTCTGGCAACGTCTGCCAATCGGGGACAAAGCGCTGTAACTGGGCCAACAGGTTGCGCCATGGCTGGCGGGCGGCAACATCGCCCCCCGGCAATGCCACTGCGGGCAACCCACCCAGATGCTCACAATGCTGATAATCCACCAGCAGACATTCTCCGCCCCACAGTTGCCCGCCAAGGCCATATCCCAGCCCATCCAAAGCCAGACCAATCACCTTAGCGCCGTCGCGCGGCCAACCATGTTCCGCCAGGCAGGCAACCAGATGGGCATGATGATGCAACGTGGTGATGCAAGGGATCGCCAGCTCTGTGGCCAACGCCTGGCCCTGCTGATGGCTGAGATAGCCGGGGTGGGCATCGATGGCGATCGCCTGCGGCACCACACCATAAATTTCACCAAATAGAGCAAGCAGTTGCTGCTGTTGTTGCCGGGTGGCCTCATCCCCCAGCGAGCCTAAATGCTGGCTGACCACCGCCTGGTTACCCCACAGCAGGCAAAAGGTGTTCTTGCTGTCGGCCCCCAGCGCCAGAATGGCCGGTTGGGCGGTAAAGCCAGGGGGGAGAGGCATCGCATCCGGGACATAGCCACGTGCCCGCCGCAGCATCTCACTGCCCTGCTCGGTCAAGCGTACTAAAGAGTCATCGGCTCGCTGGACGATCTCGCGGTTATGCAGCAGCCAGACGTCGGCCACGCCAGCGAGTTCTTCCAGTGCCTGCTGGTTGCTCAACGCTGGTGGTTTACCTGCCGGGTTGCCGGAGGTCATCACCAGTGGCCGCGCAACCTGTTGCAACAGCAGATGTTGCAGCGGATTGGCCGGTAACATCACCCCTATCTCATTGAGCCCCGGCGCAATCTCGCCACACAAGGGGCTCTGTGGGTGAGCCGCCACCAGCACTATCGGGGCTGGTGGGCTACGCAACAGCTTTAACAGTGCCGTCGGTTCCGCGACCTGAACACATTGTTGCAGCCAGTAGGTATCCGGCATCATCACCGCCAGAGGCTTGGCCGGGCGATGTTTGCGAGCTCGCAGACGCTGGACCGCAGCAGGGTTGGTAGCGTCACAGGCCAGATGAAAACCGCCGATCCCCTTCACTGCTACGATCTGCCCGGCAATCAGCGCCTGCGCGGCCAGTTGCAGTGCGTCATCGGCGCTGGCGGTGGTTTGGCCTGTGGCATCACTGAGCCACAGGTGCGGGCCACACTCCGGGCAGGCGGTAGGTTGTGCATGAAAACGACGGTCGGCAGGATCCTGATACTCCGCCAGGCACTGCGGGCACAGCGGAAAAGGCTGCATCGAGGTATTGGGCCGATCGTAGGGCATCCGGCGTATGATGGTAAATCGTGGGCCGCAGTGGGTGCAGTTGATAAACGGATAGTGATAGCGCCGGTTATGCGGCATGTTCAGCTCTGCCAGGCAGGCATCGCAGGTGGCCGCATCCGCCACGATATGGGTATCCACTTGCCCCGCGCCGCTGCTGGCAATGGTGAAACTCGCTGGCTGCTGCGGCCAGTTAAAAGGTGTAGAGGTGACGCTATCGATCCGCGCCAGGGGTGGACACTCTTGCGGCAATACCCGCAAAAAATCCGTTATGGCTGGCGATTGCCATAGCTGGACGATTACCCCGGCTCCGTCATTACTGACCTCGCCGCACAGGTTAAAGCGCCTCGCCAGCAGCCAAACATAGGGACGAAACCCGACCCCTTGTACCTTGCCCTTGATCCGCAGGCGAAGGCCATTGCTGCTGGCGATATTCTCCGGCTCAAAATCTGCCATGTTGTGTTAACTCTCCTGTTGCCCTGGCGATCTTTTCCGCGCTTCCTAAAAGGGAAGAAGGTGATTCGGAGCCTCGGTCAGTTATCGTGATCAATCTGTATTTCCCTCACCCCAACCCTCTCCCTAAGGAGAGGGAGCTGCTTTGGTGTCGTTAGCGGGTCCTGTTATCCCTCACCATCGGCTGTGGTCAAGTGATCCTCTGCCACAAATGCAAACTCGATCGGTCCCCTCTCCCTGTGGGAGGGTTAGGAATACCCACACGCTTCCGCCAACCGAACCACTAGCAGATCCGTGGTAAAGGCTCATCCAACGGCAGATCCAGCCGACGGGAAACCCCGAACAACCCGGTGAGGCTCACCTGCTGCCGCTCGGTGGTATGGCCAATCACCGCCGCATCGCGCCCCAGCGGATGCTGATGCAGAGCAGCCAACACTTCAGCCTCAGCCTCGGGGGCCACCACCAACACCAGCTTGCCTTCGTTGGCAAAGTTGAGCGCATCCAGCCCCAGCAGTTCGCAAATCCCCCGCACCGCCGGTTTCAACGGCAGCGCCGCCTCTGAAATCGCCATGCCACAGCCGCTAGCGGCGGCAAACTCATGCAGCACCGCCGTCACGCCGCCGCGAGTCGCATCGCGTAAAGCACGCACTCCGGCAATCGGTAACAATGGAGCAATCAGCGGAGCCAACAGTGCGCAATCGCTGCTTAATTCACTCTCCAGGCCCAGCCCTTCACGCAGATTCAGAATGGTTGCGCCGTGATCGCCCAAGGTGCCGCTGACGATAATGCTGTCACCCAGGCGGATGTTAGCGGCCCCCCAATGGACGCCAGCCGGGATGGTTCCTAACCCGGTGGTATTGATAAAGATTTTGTCTGCCGCACCGCGGGGTACCACTTTGGTATCGCCGGTCACAATCTGGATCCCGGCCTGCTGCGCCGTGCTGGCCATCGACTGGACGATGCGTTCCAGCGTGGCATACGGCAACCCTTCCTCCAGGATCATGGCGCAGCTCAGATAACGCGGCTGGGCACCACTGACGGCTACGTCGTTAGCAGTGCCGCAAACCGCCAGTTTGCCGATATCACCACCGGGGAAGAAAATAGGATCGATAACGTAACTGTCGGTCGATACGGCCAAACGATCGCCCGAGATGGCGAGCTCATCCAGTGAGATTCGTGCCTGATCTTCCCGCGCATTTAACGCCGGATTGGCAAAGGCGGGCAGCATGAGTTCTTCAATCAGGGATTGCATGGCGCGGCCACCGCTGCCATGGGCCAGGGTAATTTCCCGCCCGTTGTTCACTTCACGCATTATGCGGTCTCCCTGCGATACTGATAGTAAGCCGAACAGGCCCCTTCTGAGGACACCATCAAGGCACCAAAGGCGTTCTCCGGGGTACATTGTTTGCCAAACAGCGGGCAGGCATCCGGTTTGCAGCGCCCGGTCAACACTTCACCACAGCGCGAACGCGGATCGTCCGCTACCCGCTGCGCCTGTGGTTTAAACCGCAGTTCGGCATCAAAATCCGCATACTCCGGTTTGATCTGCACGCCAGAGTGGGCAATCTCGCCCAAGCCGCGCCATTCGCTGCTCTCTTTCAGGCCAAACACTTCTGCCATCGCCCGCTGAGCCAGAAGATTGCCCAGTTCGGGCACGATGCGCCGGTATTGGTTTTCTACCGCGCAGCGGCCATCACGCAGCTGTTCCAGCAACATCACCAAACCTTGCAGAATGTCCAACGGCTCAAAGCCGGTCACCACCAGCGGCTTATGATAATCCGCAGCGATAAACTGATAGGGTGCGTTGCCGATCACCATGCTGACGTGGCCCGGTGCCAGGAAGCCGTCGATGCGCACATCGGGCTGCTGCAACAGGCTGCGTAAGGTGGGGATCAGGGTGATATGCTGGCAAAACAGGGTGAAATTGCTCAACTGACGCTGGCGGGCTTGCTGCAACGTTAAGGCGCTGGCGGGCATGGTAGTTTCAAAGCCCAGGCCAAAAAACACCACTTCGCGCTGGGGGTTATCCGCCGCCAGCTGTAACGCATCCAGCGGCGAGTACACCACCCGGATATCGGCACCACGGCGGCGAGCATCCAGCAAAGACCCATTGCGACCAGGAACCCGCATCGCATCACCGTAGGTGCAGAAAATCACCTCCGGATGGGCGGCAATCTCCAGGCAGCTATCAATGCGCCCCATCGGTAATACGCAAACCGGGCAGCCGGGGCCGTGGACAAATTCCAGGCTTTCCGGCAACAGTTGGTCAAGACCAAACTTGAAGATAGCGTGGGTGTGACCACCGCAGACCTCCATCACCTGTAACGGCAGGCGCTGCGACTGGGGAATGGCTTGCATCAGCGTTTCGATGCGCCGTAACAGCGCTTGGCACAACGCCGGATCGCGGAATTCATCAACGTAGCGCATTGGCATCCTCGTCATCCCGTGCCAGCCCGACGGCGCGCATATGCTGCAATGCTGCCAGCGTTTCCAGCGCTTCCTGCTCATCGAGCAGGCTCATGGCAAAGCCGACGTGCACCAACACCCACTGGCCGATCAGTTCCTGCGATGAGCCTTCACAGACCAGCGCAATATTGATCCTGACCGCCACGCCGCACACGTCGGCCCAGGCCAGTTGGTGGATATCCTCCCCGACTGCGGTCACCTTACCGGGCACTCCGAGGCACATTATTGCTCCCCCAGCCAGTTCAGCCAGAGATCCATTCCCTCACCGCTGGTGGCCGACAACGCGATCACCTGGATGGACGGATTAACCTGACGGGCAAAGGCGATGCAGTTTTCCACCGAGAAGTTTACATAGGGCAGCAGATCGATCTTGTTGATGATCATCAGCGTAGCGGCGGCAAACATATGGGGGTATTTCAACGGCTTGTCTTCCCCTTCCGTCACCGACAGCACCGCGACCTTGTGCCGTTCGCCCAGATCGAAGCTGGCCGGGCAGACCAGGTTGCCGACGTTCTCGATAAACAGCAGGCTGTGATCCTGCAAATCCAGGCGGTGTGCCGCGTCGTGTACCATCTGCGCGTCCAGATGACAGCCCTTGCCGGTATTAACCTGAATGGCCGGTACGCCGGTGGCGCGAATACGCTCGGCATCGTTACTGGTTTGCTGATCGCCCTCAATCACCGCGCAGGGTAATTTGCCCGCCAATCGTTCCAGCGTGGCCGTTAGCAAGGTAGTTTTGCCCGAACCTGGGCTGGAAACCAGGTTCAGCACCAGAATATGTTGCGCGGAAAAGTGTTCGCGGTTGTGGGCCGCCAGATGGTTATTCTTGCTCAGTACGTCCTGTTCAATCTGCACCAGACGGCGCTGCCCGATACCCGGTGCGTGGCTCCCCGCCTCGCCGTGCCCATAGTGTAGGTCTTGCGAATGCGGTTGCACCTCTGGCGTAAAACGTTCCGCCGCAGCGACACCCGCGTAATGGTGATGTACATCGCCTTGATGGTGATAGTGATGATGGTGATGGATCACTATGCCTGCCGGTGCTTGATGTTCCCCGTCGTGATGATGATCAGGATGATGGTGGTGAGCATCATGATGGTCGTGATGATGGTGGTCGTCGTGGTGATGATGTTCGTCACCTTCGATGGTTTTTTCGCCACTGGCGCAACCGCAAGTCGTACACATCGTTATTCACTCCTCAAAATTATTCCACTTCCAGCTGCTTTAACCGCAGGCTGTCACCGCTCTCAACGCGCAGCTGGTGGCTACCACACTGTGGGCAACCTTCATCATGTTTTTCAATCTGCACGCTCATGCTGCAACTCCAGCACCAGGCGCGGGCCGGCTGGTAGTCCAGCAATAACTGGCACCCCTCTGCCAGCGTATGGCGGGATGCCGAGGCGAAGCTGAAACGCAGCGCGTGCTCTTCAATACAGGAGAGCGCCCCAATTTCCAGCCACACCGCCGTCACCCGTTTAGCTCCGTGCTGCCGAGCCTGCTGTTCAATCAATTCCATCGTGCTCAGGCACAGGCTGATTTCATGCATCTATGCCGTTCTCTGTGACAGGCCAAATAGCGCCCTGCGCCCCGGATTACTGGGGATGTTGCCATCCACCACCGGTAGCGAAAGCGCCATCCGCGCGCTCTGTTGTGCCAACGCCAGCGCCTGCTCGGCCCCCAGATGGCGATCCAACGGAGACATCAGTGAACAGGCCAGGTATTGCCCGCAACCCGCAATCTCACCGACGATGAACCGCACGCTGCCGCAAGGCAGGCTTAACGCCAACTTGTCTCCCACTGCATGGGGCTGCCAAACCTGTTCAGGACCGGGCAACACCAGCAGGCTAAGCATCCACGGCGTGAGAATGGTGCCGACCCACTGCCGTTCAAACAGCTGAAAGCCACAGGCACGCACCGGGATTTGCGGTTGGAAAAACGGCAAATCCTGCATCTCACCGTCGGCAATCGCCTGAAAGGCGGTTTCCAACAGCGCGCTGGGGTTGAGCTGAAAACCGTTAGTCACAGTCTGCATTGGCCACCTCTTTTGGCTCCGCCACCACGCCGCTCTCTTGCAGCGCCAGCAACACCTGGGCCAACGCTGGCTCAATCGCCTGGCTGACCACGGCGCTCAGTCCAATTCCGGGCTCCAGCGACTCTGGCACCACGCCCACCAGGGTGAGCCGACGGGGAAACTCATCCGTCAGCCGCAGCGCCATCAGCACGTCGGAAAGCCCCAGTTGATGGGGCGAAACCTTACGGGTAAACAGCGCCGGGATCTCTTCGTCATACAGCACGGCGACGCTGCCCGGAGCAGCACCGGTCAACACCGCGTCCGCCACAATCAGATGATCGCGATCGGCCATCATTTCCATCAGTTCCATCCCCGAGGTGCCGCCGTCCAGCACCTCAACATGGGCCGGTAAACGATAGCGCTGCTCAAGGGCTTCGACGATGCGCACGCCCACCGCTTCATCGCCCAACAACAGATTACCTATGCCTAATACCAAGATTCTCATTACAGCACCTTGACCCTGGTCACTTCATTGCCAGTGGTGTCTACAATATGTACCGCACAGGACATGCACGGGTCGAACGAGTGGATAGTTCGCACCACCTCCAGCGGTTTGCTCGGATCGGCCACCGGCGTGCCAACCAGCGAGCGCTCGTAAGGACCGGGCTCATCGTTAAAGTTGCGTGGCCCGGCGTTCCAGGTTGAGGGCACTACCGCCTGATAGTTGGCGATCTTGCCGTCCTTGATGACCACCCAGTGCGACAACGCGCCGCGCGGGGCTTCGATAAAGCCCACGCCCCGGATCTCACCGGTCAACGGAATATTCGGTGGGATAAAGGTTTCGTGGTCGCCGCTGCCAATGTTGCTCACCAACGCCTGCCACTGCTGGCCCAGGGTTTCATGCAGTACGCAGGCATGTACCGTGCGCCCGACAATGCGGCCCAGGGTCGACGGCAACTGATCGGCGGTTAACGCTTTGCCGGTCAGGGCCTGGTAATTGCTGTTGACCTTGGCAAAATATTTCTGGGTTGGCGGGTGCTCGGCTTGCAGGGTACACATCAGCCAGGCCAACGGCCCCATCTCTACCGCTTTGCCGTAGAAGGTTGGCGCTTTAACCCAGGAGTATTTGCCATCTTCCTGCCAGCCGGTGTATTTAGGCCTCGTCAGCCCTTCCCACGGTGCCAGCGGTTCATCGTCCTGATACCAGGCGTGCTTGCCGCTCTCCTGAATACCCTTGATCAGATACTCATCGCGCTGGTTGGCGATCGGTCGGAACTTGCCGTTCTCCAGATAGCCCCCCGGCATCAGGAACTGGTCGCCTTTACGATCGATCGGCAGTTCCGGCACGCAGAGATAGCAGTCCGAGCCTTTGCCGAGGGTTAGCCACTCAGGGTAATGCGCCGCGATCACCGCGCTGTCCACCAGGTAAACCTGCTCGATAAAGTCGCCCAGGCGGTCGATAAAGGTTTTCAGGTACATCAGGCGCTCAAGGTTCAGCACGCTAGGCGCATCGAGGTTGATCGGGTTAGCCACCCCGCCCACCGCCAGGTTCTGGATATGCGGCGTTTTACCGCCCAGTATTGCCACTACGCGGTTGGCATCACGCTGGCATTCCAGCGCCTGCAGATAGTGGGCGACGGCGATCAGGTTAATCTCCGGCGGTAACGCCATAGCCGGGTGCCCCCAGTAGCCATTGGCGAAGATGCCCAGTTGGCCGCTGGCGACCAGATCTTTAATCTTCTGTTGCACTCGGGTGAACTCGGCAGCGCTGTTCAACGGCCAGCTAGACAGGCCACTGAGCAAATCGGCAGCCTTCTGCGGATCGGCCTTCAGCGCCGAGGTGACGTCCACCCAGTCCAGCGCCGAGAGCTGATAGAAATGCACGATATGGTCGTGAATGCTGTGGGCGGCGGCAATGATATTGCGGATGTACTGGGCATTGACCGGGATCTCCATCCCCAGCGCATTTTCCACCGTCCGCACGGAGGCTAACGCGTGAATGGTGGTGCACACGCCGCAAATCCGCTGGACGATCATCCACGCGTCGCGCGGATCGTTACCTTGCAGGATCTCTTCCATTCCGCGCCACATGGTGCCGGAGGACCAGGCTTTAACCACCTTGCCGTCTTCAATTTCACAGTCGATGCGCAGGTGGCCCTCAATACGGGTGACGGGATCAATGGTGATGCGTTGGCTCATGCTCTACCTCTAACTGGTTGTTTTCATTCTTATGTTGATGCGCAGGCAGCACCGGTAACAACCGGATCAACAGGATGTACGCACAAACTTCAATTGCCACAAAGCCGATGGAGATCAGCAGTTCGCTGGCCGTCGGGAAATAGTGGTAGCCATTGCCAGGGTCGTAGGCCAGCAACGCGTAATTCAGCCGCCAGAATGAGGCCCCGCAGACCATGCTCAGCGCGCCGAGAAACAGCAGGCGTGAGTTGCGGCGGTTACGTTTCCAGCGGAACATCACCAGCGGCACCAACATCAACAGCGTTTCCACCCAAAACGAGATGGCAAACCGATCGAGATGCCACAGATAGGCCGTTTTACCGCGCCAGATCAGCTCCCCAAAGCGCAGCACAATAAACAGCAGTAAGAACCCATCGATGATGTAGGTCATGCGGGCAAACAGCGGCGTTTCCTCGGGCCCTTTCCCCCGCAGCCCGGCCTGCACCAGCGAGCCTTCAAATATCACTATCGAGAAGCCCAGAATGCCTGCCGTCAACAGCGAGAACAGCGGTAGCATTTCGTAGCTTTGCCACAGCGGGTGGATTTTGATCCCCGCCGCAATCATCAGCGAACCCATCGAGGATTGGTGCATGGTTGGCAGCAATGCGCCCAAGGCGATCACCAGGAACATCACCTTGTTGAGCCGTTTGAGCGACACCTTCCAGCCCAGCCGTTCCAGCAGCGCCGGGGCGAACTCCAGCGCCACGATGCCCACGTAGATCGTCATACAGACCGCGGTTTCAAACAGCACCGACGAGGTATTGAAATGGCCGGGAATATAGAAATAAGGCAGGTTCCAGTAACGGCCGACGTCGATGGTGATCGACAGCCCGCCCAGCGAATAGCCGAACAGGCTGGCCAACAGCGCAGGCCGCACCAGCGGGTGATATTCCCCCCGGTTGAACACATACACCGCCCAGGCCAACGCCCAGCCGCCGCAGGCCAAACCGGTGCCCACCAGCAGATCGAATGCGATCCAGATACCCCATGGGTAGCCGCCGTTCAGATCGGAAACATCGCCCAACCCCAACACCAGACGTTTGAGGATCAGCAACAGGCACAGCACCACAAACGGTGCCAGCATCATCACCGGCCAGCTCACCAGCCGCCCGCCGAGTGGCTGCGTTTTATGCGTCGTCATGTTTATCTTCCTTCTTGTCCTGACGCTCGTTACGCTGGTTACGCTGCACCAGGAAAGTGATCCCGGCCAGAGCGGCAAACGGCAACACCATGCCTTTGTACAGCGTGTGCTGGATATGCTCGGAACGTGCACCGGTTGACAACTCCTCCAGCGCTGGCAAGCCGAGATCCTCGAAAGGCACGCCGGTCAGTACCAGCACCTGCGTTCCGCCGCCCTCGTGCTCGCCATACAGGTGTGGTTGGTAATGCGGCACCGGGTGTTCGTAATGGTCGTTGCCTTGTAGGGTTTGGCGCGGGTAACGGTAATTCTCACCGGGCTTACTGGCCAGACGCTGCTTGGCTTCGGCCATTAACTGCTCGCGGGTGCCAAAGATCACCGCCCCGGTTGGGCACACCTCGACACAGCCTGGCAGCCCCCCCTGATCCAGCCTGGCAACGCCTTTCTGGTTACAGAGTTCGCATTTGTGGATCTTGCCGAACGGGTTGTCGTAGTCGTATTTCGGCACGTTGAACGGGCAGCCCACCATGCAGTAGCGGCAGCCGGTGCAAACATCCGGGTTGTAATGCACGATGCCGGTTTTGGCATCTTTGTGCAGCGCCTGAACCGGACAGACAGAAACGCAGTTGGGGTCGACACAGTGCATGCACTGTTTTTTGATATAGGCATAGCCGTTGTCCACCTGGTCTTTGTGCTTGCCGTCTCCGCTGGTCCACACCTGAATAATGTTGTTGGTGTAAGGGCTGAGCTTGTCGTTGTTCGACCAGGTCGGTTCGGTACCCGCGTAGGCATAGGTTTCGCCATGCGGTTCATCGGTATGGTTGATACGTTGGCATTTGCTGACACAAGCCTGGCAACCTACACACAGGGTCGAGTCATACAGCATGCCCAGCGAGTTGGGGATGGGCGGCTTGTTCTCCGGCCCGGCCTGCGCCGCAGGGGCAACCCCTGCCAACATTGCGCCACCGCAGGTCAGTTTTAGAAAGTTACGTCGATTCACGGCTTACTCCTTGCTTGGCGGCTGCTCGTCGTCTTTACGCTGCGTTTTTTGCTGCCGCCCCAGCTCTTTCACCGCCATCAGGCTGACACCGGCAACCAGGCCGACCACGCCGCCAAGCAATCCCATCGCCGTTGGGCTGACATGCCCGCCTTCAACGCTACCCACCTCGGGTTTGGCGTTGCGGGGGGTAGGATTTTCGACGCTGGCCAACTGGGCGATCCCTTTGGTAAAGCCGATACCCTGCTCGTTGCAGCCGTAGCAGGGGTGGCCGATCCCAACCGGCCAGATGCCACCGCCCACGTCGCAGAACTCCAGCGTTGAGCAGTTGCCATAAGTTTCTGGCCCCTTGCAACCAAGGTGATACAGGCACCAGCCCTGCCGATGACCTTCATCACCAAACTGTTTGGCAAAACGCCCGGCGTCAAAGTGCGGACGGCGCTCGCAGTTTTCATGGATCAGACGGGCATAGGCGAATTCGGGGCGATTTTTCGCATCCAGCGCCGGTGGCCGTTGATAGGTGATGATATGGGCCACCGTCGCCAGGAAGTTGTGCGGGTTGGGCGGACAGCCGGGGATGTTGATCACGGTTTTGCCGGGTAAAATATCCTGCAGGCTGACCGCGCCGGTCGGGTTAGGACCGCTAGCCGCGACGCCGCCCCAGGCAGCACAGGAGCCGATGGCGATCACCGCAGCGGCATGCTCTGCCGCATTACGGATATGCTCAACGATCGGCTTACCCGCCACCATGCAGTAGACGCCGCCATCCTTCATCGGAATGGAGCCGTCGACCACCAGCACGTATTTGCCTTTGTATTGCTCAATCGCACGGTGCTTGTTTTCTTCCGCCTGTTCACCGAACGCAGCAGAGAGGACTTCGTGATATTCCATGGAAACCACGTCAAGCAACAGGTTCTCGATCGTTGGGTGAGTGGCCCGTAACAAGGATTCCGTACAGCCGGTACATTCCTGAGCCCCGATCCAGATGACCGGTGGCCGCTGTGGCGAACCTACCGAGTGGGCTATTTCGGCGGCGGCTTTGGTGCTGAGCCCCATGGTGGCGGCGAGTGCCGCACATAACTTCATAAAATCGCGGCGATTCACGCCATCCCGGAAAAATGTTTGATTTTCCCTTATCATTATTATCTATCCCCTGTTGATGACCGACATACAAGCCCGTAAACACAGTGTGCGGGTGGTTAATATATTGTTATTTTCCGGCTACCCTGAGTTGATCTTTATCAACCTTTGCTGAGGTAACAGTTAATATTTGCGTAACATGAGAAAAATCGCTTCAGCAAAAAATATTTTTCTTGCATATTTATCTCGCTAGATTTATTCGCGCACGTATTTAAATAACAATAACTCTCATTATCTTTTAAATAAAAATCCTAACGCCATTAAATAACCCACCAATCAAACAACAAGAATAATAATGTATTCTCTTGCATAGTTTTGTAACAATTAATATCTCCCCGGCTTCAGCATAAGCTTTACGACACAATCAAGCGTGATGAGTATAGAAAAGGCCGGGGCAGGAAAACACGTAATATGCCGTTTTAGTTTAAAATTTTATTGCAGAGTCATCGGCGGGGTCATGCATGGCAATGATATTGCATTATGCCGCTATTTTATCGGATGTTGCGTGCATCAGTGACGGTTGGCGGGCGTTGGTCTTTATGCGAACCCGTGGGAATAAAGCAATAAATGACTTTGCTAATCCCTCTACCAAGCGCGCAATGGGGGGCTTATGTTGCACGAGGCCATAACAATATTGTACCGCCGCTGGATATAATTCACCAACATCCCCTAATTCCACCAACCAAATATGCTACAGATTAAGACTCCGGCCTGAACACAACAATTGCTGCTATAGAAAAAAGGCAACCATCCTGCTTTATTCGCTTGCGCAAAGCGAAAACTTGACCTCAAGCAAACTTCAACTAGCCCGCGCGTGGGTATACTTATTAAGAGGTAATCTAATTATCAAGCTGATAGATGAATTTGCATGGCGAATATTATCAATGCAAATTCATTAATGCAGACGACTTTACTCGCTACAGGTTAGCACTTTTAATAGATCACACCACGGTTGCCTGGCTTAAAACGTCTTGCCAAGAGACATCATGGGTTAATAACAAACCAGACATCAGGCGTTATCGGCAAAGAAATAGGCCAGCACAGGGAGCACTATCATGAACGATAACAACATCCCCGACCTGCTTCATCACCCGTTCAGCCGCCGTAAGCTAATCAAAACCGGCTCGGCTACCGGCTGCTTACTGGCCGCCACCTCAGGGCTGGTGTTGCCATTCCGTAAAATCGCCGCCGCCGAGCCGTTGCCAAATCCCCAACAGCCGCAAGACAAGGTGGTCTGGAGTTCTTGCACCGTAAACTGCGGTAGCCGCTGTGCACTGCGCCTGCACGTGCGGGATGACGAAGTATACTGGGTGGAAACCGACAACACCGGCGACGATCACTATGGCAACCACCAGGTGCGGGCCTGCCTGCGTGGGCGCTCTATCCGCCGCCGCATGAACCACCCGGACCGGCTGAAGTACCCGATGAAACGCGTCGGCAAACGCGGCGAAGGCAAATTCAAACGCATCAGTTGGGAAGAGGCGCTGGATACCATCAGCGGCCAGTTGAAGCACACTCTGGCGGAATACGGTAATGAGGCGGTGCACGTGCTGTACGGTACCGGGGTCGACGGCGGCAATATCACCAACTCCAACGTGCCTTATCGCCTGATGAACTCCTGCGGTGGCTTCCTCAGCCGCTATGGCAGCTACAGCACCGCGCAGATCACCGCCGCCATGCCCTACCTGTACGGCGCACAGCAGGGCAACAGCCCGGATGATATCGCCAACAGCAAGCTGGTGGTGCTGTTTGGCAATAACCCGGCGGAAACCCGCATGAGCGGTGGCGGAGTAACCTATTATCTGGAGCAAGCCAGGGCAATCTCTAACGCCAAGATGATTGTCATCGATCCGCGCTATACCGATACCGCCGGTGGCCGTGAAGATCAGTGGGTGCCGATTCGCCCGGGCACCGATGCGGCGTTGGTTGCAGGCATAGCCCATGTGTTGATCAGCGAAAATCTGGTGGACCAGCCGTTCCTGGATAAATACTGCATAGGTTATGATGAAACCACCCTGCCCAGCAGCGCGCCAAAAAACGGCCATTACAAAGCCTATATCCTCGGCCAGGGTGACGATGGTACCGCCAAAACGCCAGAGTGGGCGGCTCGTATTACCGGGATACCGGCCAACACCATTATCCAACTGGCCCGCGAAATCGGCATGACCAAACCGGCCTATATCTGCCAGGGCTGGGGGCCGCAGCGTCACGCCAACGGAGAACAAACCGCCAGGGCTATTGCCATGTTACCGATCCTGACCGGTAACGTCGGTATCAACGGCGGTAATACCGGCTGCCGCGAAGGCAGCTTCGATCTGGGCGTGGAATGGTTCGATATGCTGACCAACCCGGTACAGGCCAAGATTTCGGTGTTTACCTGGACCGACGCGATCATGCGCGGCCCGGAAATGACCGCCAAGCGTGACGGCATCCGTGGCAAAGATAAGCTGGACGTACCGATCAAATTTATCTGGTGCTATGCCAGTAATACGCTGATCAATCAGCATGGTGATATCAGCCGTACCCACCAGATCCTGCAAGACGACAGCAAGTGTGAAATGATCGTCGGCATCGAGCACTTTATGACCTCATCGGCCAAATATTGCGACATTCTGCTGCCCGACCTGATGCCAACCGAGCAGGAAGACCTGATCTCTCATGAATCCGCGGGCAATATGGGCTACGTGATCCTGGGCCAGCCCGCCACCACGCGCAAGTTTGAACGCCGCCCGATTTACGAGATCCTTTCCGAGGTGGCCAAGCGGGTTGGGCCACAGGCCGAAGCGACTTTCACCGAGGGGCGCAACCAGCAGCAGTGGATCGAATACCTGTGCGAGAAAACCCGCGAACGCAACCCGGAAATGCCAAGCTATCAAGAGATGAAAAGCGCTGGCATTTATAAACGCAAATGCCCAGAAGAGCACGTGGTAGCCTTCAAGGAGTTCAGAGAAGATCCGCAGGCCAACCCGCTGAAAACACCCTCAGGCAAGATTGAAATATACTCCGAACGGCTGGCGGAGATCGCAGCCACCTGGGAGTTGGCACCAGAAGATGTGATCCACCCGTTACCTGTCTATGCCGCAGGGTTCGAAGGTTGGGAAGATCCGCTGAGCAGCCAATATCCGCTGCAGCTGTTTGGTTACCACTACAAGGCCAGAACCCACTCCAGTTACGGCAACATTGACGTGTTGCAGCAGGCTTGCCCGCAGGAGGTGTGGATCAACACGCTGGATGCGCAGGCGCGCGGCATCAAGAACGGCGATCGAGTGAAGGTCTTTAATGGCCGGGGAGAAACGCAGATCCAGGCGAAGGTAACGCCACGCATTATGCCTGGCGTCACCGCTATGGGCCAAGGTGCCTGGCTGGCGGCAGATATGTTTGGCGATAAGGTCGATCACGGCGGCAGCGTGAATATTCTGACCCACCATCGCCCTTCCCCGCTGGCCAAGGGCAACCCTCAACACACCAATCTGGTGCAGATTGTGAAGCTGTAGGTGGTTTGGGGCGGGTTGCAGTCGGCCGGGATAACGGTGGTCTGCGTATTCAACTGCGGCGCGGAGAATTAATGCTGACGGTGGAGGTGTGCGACGGTAGCGACTCGCTACCGTACTGGCATACAACGCAAGGTGCGGTATGACTGCGATTTAACCATCAAAACCACGGCAAGATTGGCCCCAAACTGATTAACCGTTATGGGGCCAATATTTTGCCTTGATTAGGCTGGCAATCATTTTTCTTTCGACATTCTGGCCACTATCTTACGCACCGCGTTGTAAACCAGATCGACCAAACGGTAGCAACCTAAAGGAATGACGAATAAAAGAATTGACTTAGTAAGCCATGAAGGGAGTTCGATAACAGAAACAGCTAAAATGCCAACGCAATAAAACAGAGGGTTAATAATGAAAAGCATAAGAACAAAAATCCATATGCTATATAAAAAATTTGATTTTATCATCATTGTATAATCCTCGGTTTAGGTGATGCGGTATGTAACATGCCGGTATTGGTTTTTAGCCATAAGTCACATTACCAACTACAGCTGTTACCTGAATTCCCACCACAATTGCTATTATTACCTTTCCCACCGCCATTGCCATTGCCGGTGTTGATACAGTTGCCAACGCCTGTAATTGCGCCGCCAAACGCCCCGGCAGCAGCAGTTCCAATGCCACCCCATGCGCCACCAGCCGCACCACCTATAACACCCAGTGCAAGACCTGTGGCACAAGCTGCATCCATACCAGGAGATGAATTGCCGACAAAACCATTGGCCTGCCCGCCATAGTTAGTGGACGGCCCCCGGCCCTTATTGTTATTGCGGCCTCCGTTATCACTCCGGTCACCACCATTATTACCGCGACCGCCGGAAATTTGACTAAGTATAGATTTATCTAGTTCTATCATAAACAGTTCCTTTGTTAAGTAATATAAAGCAAGCTCGTTCAAAATCATTATTAACCCAACGCAATTTTACATGCAACATATTATTTATTAGCCAATCAAGTAACCTGTATAAATATAAACCCACTTATACACAACACATCCCTATGATTTACTTAACTTTCAGATTTACCACTCAACTCTGGAGAAAACGCTTTACTTTGAAAATAAATTAAAGCACCAGAAGGATATTATGTGGGCCTGTTATTTATTCATTTAACCTTAAAAATAATGTTTTCGACAACGGACCGTTCTTCTCCGACAGTTGCTCTGCTCACTCTCAACCCTGCCGCGGCCCGAGTCAGGTGTGTATCAACCTGATAATCTTATCCTTATCAATATGATAAATTATCGTCGCACATAGTCTTTGCCATACCGACATTGGTGCGTCCTCCCCCCCTCTTTGGCCACCAAAACTATCACGCCCACGCCATAAACCAGATTCAACTCACAAATCTCACATCCGGCTGATTTTTCACCCCATTATGGCCTGTAAGTTGCTGCTGTTGGCTATCGCGACTTTTTCTCTCACCGAGGAGAGCAAGATGCCTGTAGGAACCTCGCCCGAACGCGTCGATGCGCAAGCCAAAGTCACCGGCCGGGCGCGCTATACCGACGATATGATCATGCCCGGTATGCGTCATGCCAAATATGTCCGTAGCCCGATTGCCCATGGTCTGGTTATGAGTATCGACACCAGCAAAGCCCTGCAACTGCCGGGGGTTGAGGCCATATTTACTTATCAGGATGTGCCGCAGCACGGTTTTCCGACGGCGGGCCATGCCTGGTCATTGGATGCCAATAAGCGTGACGTAGCGGATAAACAGCTGCTGACCCAGTATGTACGCCATCACGGCGATGGCGTGGCGATCGTGGTCGCCTGCGACGCGTTAACGGCAGAGAAAGCCGCCATGCTGGTCGAAGTGGAATATCAGGAACTGCCGGTGATGACCACCGCAAAAACCGCGCTGGCAGCCGAAGCGCCGTTGTTACACGGCGGTAAAAGCAATCTGCTGAAACAACACCAGCTCAGCGGCGGCGATCCCGAAGCGGCACTGGCTGCGTCAGAGATAGTAATCGAAGGTAACTACAGCACGCAGGTAGTGCAACATTGTCATCTGGAAGGGGTGATCTCCTACGCTTATATGGATGAGATGGATCGCATCGTGATTGTCTCCAGCACCCAAATTCCCCATCTAGTACGCCGTGTGGTAGGCCAGGCGCTGGATCGGCCATGGTCATCCATCCGGGTGATCAAGCCCTATATCGGCGGCGGGTTCGGCAATAAGCAGGACGTATTGGAAGAGCCGATGGCCGCATTCCTGACCTGGAAACTCGGCGGCGTGCCGGTCAAGGTTGAACTGAGCCGCGAAGAGTGTTTTTTGGCATCACGCACCCGCCACTCGTTCACCATCAGCGGTAAGATGGGCATCAACCGCGACGGCACCCTGCAAACCTATAGCCTGGATGTGCTCTCCAATACCGGAGGATATGCTTCTCACGGCCATTCCATTGCCTCAGCCGGGGCCAATAAAATCGCCTATTTGTATCCGCGTATCGCCTTCGGCTACAAAGCCACCACCTTTTACTCCAACCTGCCGAACGCCGGGGCCATGCGCGGCTACGGCGCACCGCAGGTAACCTTTGCCCTGGAATGCATGATTGACGAAGCCGCCGCCCAACTGGGGATGGATCCGCTGGAACTGCGGCTCAAAAACGTCGCCCGCCAAGGAGATCTCAACCCTCTCAATCATAAAGAGATCAAGAGCGCCGGGATTATCGAGTGCCTGCAAAAAGGCCGGGAACTGTTTAATTGGGATGCCCGTCGAGCCGCCTGCCTGAATCAGAGTGGCCCCATCCGCCGCGGCGTTGGCGTGGCCTGCCTTAGCTATGCGTCTAATACCTATCCAGTTGGCGTCGAGATTGCCAGCGCCCGGTTGTTACTGAACCAGGATGGCACCGTCCATTTGCAAGTCGGCGCGACGGAAATTGGCCAGGGGTCGGATACCGTGTTTGCACAAATGGCGGCACAAACCATTGGCGTGCCCTTTTCTTCCATCTACGTTATCTCCACCCAAGACACCGATATTACCGCCTACGACCCTGGTGCCTTCGCCTCGCGGCAAAGCTATGTGGCCGCCCCCGCCATCCGTCAGGCCGCTACGGAGCTGCGCGCCAAGATCCTGACCCATGCAGCCTATATGTGCAGCCAGCCCGAATGGGCGCTGGATGTGATCAACGGCGAGGTGGTGCTGAAGGAGATGCCGGAAAAAGTGTTGTGCTCGGTGCAAGAGGTCTCCATGAGCGCCCATTACGATCAGGAGGTCGGCGGGCAGATTATGGCCGAGGTTTCCTGCAAAACCCGCAGCAATCCACCCGCCTTTGGCTGCACCTTTGTTGACCTCACCGTCGATATTGAGCTGTGTAAGGTCACCATCAACAAGATCATGAATCTGCACGACTCCGGCCAGATCCTTAACCCGCTGTTGGCCGAGGGCCAGGTGCATGGCGGCATGGGAATGGGCATCGGCTGGACGCTATTCGAAGAGATGATCATCGACGAGCAAAGCGGCATCGTGCGCAATAACAATCTGCTGGATTACAAGTTCCCTACCATTCTCGATCTGCCAGAGTTGGACTGTGCGTTTGTCGAAACCTATGAGCCGCAATCCGCCTATGGGCACAAGGCGCTAGGTGAACCGCCGCTGATCTCTCCCGCCCCGGCGATCCGTAACGCCATCTGGATGGCAACCGGCGTGAAAATAGATGAACTACCGCTGACGCCAAAAACGCTGTATCGCTATTTTTCGCAGGCGGGCCTGATCGAGTAACTGGAGAAAACCATGTACGATATTGCAAACTATTATCGGGCGACCAGCATAGACGATGCCGTACGGCAATTAGCCGCCAATCCTCAGGCCAGGCTGATTGCTGGCGGTACCGACGTGTTAATCCAGCTCCATCATATGAACGGCAAATATCGCCATCTGGTGGATATTCACGGCCTGAACGAGCTGAACGGTATCGAGCTGCTGCCGGATGGCACACTGCGCATCGGCAGCGGCACCACCTTTAGCCAGATTATCGATTCACCGTTGGTGCAACGCCATATCCCGATCCTGGCAGAGGCAGCCGCGACGATCGCCGGACCGCAGGTGCGGAATATGGCCACGCTGGGCGGGAATATCTGCAACGGTGCCACCAGTGCCGATTCCGCCTCACCCTGTGTGGTGATGGAAGCCGAACTGGAAATCGCTACCCCCGCAGGGCTGCGCCGCACGCCGATCCAAGGTTTCCACACCGGCCCAGGCAAGGTTGCGCTGGGGCAAAAAGAGGTTGCCGTGGCGTTGCTGTTCAGGCCACAGCACTATCAGCACTTTGGTGCCAGCTATTACAAATACGCCATGCGTGGTGCGATGGATATTGCCACCATCGGCTGCGCTGCGGCCTGCAAAATCGAAGATGGCCACTTTAGCGCGGTGAAAATCGCCTTTGGCGTAGCGGCCCCAACGCCGATCCGCGCCCCCCATGCCGAGGCCGCAGCACTGGGTCAGCCATTCAATGCGCAAACGCTCGCCGCCGTGCGTGAGGCGGTCATACGTGACGTGCTGCCACGTTCATCCTGGCGCGCCAGCAAAGAGTTCCGTATGCAAATCATCCGTACGCTGGCAGAGCGCGTGCTGGCCCAAGCGGCCCAACGCGCAGGAGGAGAGTTATCATGTTGATCAATTGCACCATCAATGGCCGCCCCTATCAATTCGAGGTCGATCCCCGCCTGTCGCTGATGGAGTTACTGCGCCAGCAAGGGCTTAACAGCGTCAAACAAGGGTGCAGCGTGGGCGAGTGCGGTGCCTGTACCGTATTGATCGACGATGTCGCTACCGATACCTGTATTTACCTGGCACTCTGGGCCGATGGCAAAATCATCCGCACCACCGAGGGCGAGGTGAAACAGGGCAAACTGTCTGCCGTACAGCAGGCTTATGTGAATGTGGGGGCGGTACAGTGTGGTTTTTGTACGCCGGGGTTGGTGATGACCAGCACCTCGATGGTGGAGCGTTTTCGCGGCCACCGCCTTACCGAGCAGGAGATCCGCCGCGGGCTGGCCGGGAATTTATGCCGCTGCACCGGCTATACCTCGATCGTCAAGGCGGTGGAAAAGGCGCAGCAGTTGGATGAAGAGATGCCGCGTTGAGAAACGCGGGTAAACGCTAGTGACGGATTTGCGCCAACTCTTCTTCTGAAAGACCGGCCAACTGTATGACTATGGCGCTCTCGAAGCCGTTAACTAGCATGGAACGGGCTATTTCCATAAACGCTTCGCGTTTACCTTGTTTTAGTCCTTCCTGAAGCCCTTCCTCTCGCCCTTTTTGTTCGAGATATTCGGCAATAGTCATCAATTCCTCCTCATGCAGCGGCGCGCGCCTAGCCAATTCGCGGAGCAGTCTCTCCGGTTTAGCCGTACTCCCCACCTGCAGCATATAGTTTATCTACGATATGATTCAGGATCATCAGAGGAAGCGGTAAGCCATTCAAATAAAAACAACTCAATCCATTGATTTAACTAAAAAATAAGGCCTAGATTATTACCTATCAGCGTTGTTCTGATCTGTAATCCTTCAGGACGTTCATATGAGTTGATGTATTGAACTGTGAATGGGCGCGGCATGCAGCGCCCCTACATGAAGAATCGAGTGTTGATTGGTCAGTAAACGACTAACCCTGAGTTTTCCATCAAATCGCCCAGCCACCGGCATAGAATGCCACCAGCGCCAGCGCGATAATCACCGTGCCAATATTCAGTTTGCGCCACTCGTTAGAGAACACGCGGCCAATCACCAGCGTGCTGAAGCCCAGCATAATGCCGGTGACAATGTTACAGGTCAGCACGATAAATACCGCGCACACCAGGCCGGACATAGCATCGACAAAGTCGTCAAAGTCCAACTTGGCCACGTTGCTCAGCATCAGCAGGCCCACATACATCAGCGCCGGTGCCGTCGCATAGCCGGGGACCAGATAAGACAGCGGTGACAAGAACAGGATCAGCAAGAACAGTACCCCCACGACCGCCGCCGTCATGCCCGTTTTACCGCCAGCAGCCGTTCCCGCAGCGGACTCGATATACACCGCAGCCGGTGAGGCCCCAACCAGCGCAGAAAACATGCTGCTCATGGAGTCGGCAGTTAATGCCCGGCCACCGTTGATAATCTGCCCATCCTCGTCCAACAGGTTAGCCTGCCCGGCTACCGCCCGGATGGTGCCGGTAGCATCAAACACCGCTGTCATGACCAGCGCCAATACGCTGGGCAGTATCGCCGGGTTCAACGCCCCTTTGATATCCAGGCTAAAAATCAGCGAGCTGCCATCCGGCCCGGACAGGCTCGGCAGCGCAAACAGCCCCTGATATCTTACGTTCGGATCAAAGATCAGGCCGATCAGGGAAATACCAATGATCACCAATAAAATCCCACCCGGCACGCGCAGTTTCTCCAGCCCGAGGATCATCGCCAGGCCGAGCAATGACATCATCACCGGGAAAGACACAAACGACCCCAGCGCCACCGGCAAACCGTCCAGCGGGTTCTTGATCACCATGCCGACGCCGTTGGCAGCGATCAGCAGCAGGAACAGCCCGATACCAATCCCGGTACCGTGCGCTATGCCCATCGGCAGGTTACGCAGGATCCATGAACGCACCCCGGTCACCGAAATGGCGGTGAATATCAGCCCCATCAGGAAGATGGCCCCCAGGGCGACGGGTATGCTGATGTGCTGGCCAAGCACCAGGCTGAAAGCGGTAAACGCCGTCAATGAGATGGCGCAGCCAATAGCCATCGGTAAGTTAGCCCACAGGCCCATCACCAGCGACCCCACACCGGCAACCAGACAGGTGGCGACAAACACCGCAGCCGGAGGGAAACCCGCCTTGCCCAACATGCCAGGCACCACGATCACCGAATAGACCATCGCCAAAAAGGTGGTCAACCCTGCCAACACTTCCTGCCGTACGCTGCTGCCCCGCTCGCTAATCTTAAAATAGCTGTCTAGCGAGCTGGCCGCTTTTTCTGACGTCGCCTGCGATAAATTATTAGACATATCAATGCCCTCTGAAGGTTTACACTCACCTACCCCGTTGGCTTACCGTTACGGCATTATCGTCTGGCCGCAACGGCACTCGCTTGGGGTAACGCCAATCCTGGCAAATTGCAGTGCGGTTGATTAAGTACGTTCATACACCAGCCGGCCATCGACATAGGTGCGATAGATCGACCGGTCATCCCCTAGTGTCATCATGACAAACAGCTTATCCATCAAGGTTTTTGAGTTGTCGTAGCGCAGCTGTTGCAACGGCGTGGCCGTCGGCTCCAGCACCACAAAGTCCGCCTCTTTCCCCAGGTTGAAGTTACCAATGGTGTCCGCCAGCCCCAGAGCATCGGCCCCACCCAGCGTCGCCAAGTAGAACGCCTCATACGCCGAGAGCCGGTAACCTTGCAGCTGCATGATTTTGTAAGCCTCATTCAGCGTTTGCAGCATGTTGAAGGTGGTGCCCGCGCCGATGTCGGTGCCCATTCCCACCCGCACCTTCTTCCGCCAGGCGTTGGGCAAATTAAACAGGCCGCTGCCGAGATACAGGTTGGAGGTCGGGCAAAAGGCGATGGATGATTGGGTCTGGTGCAGACAATCCCACTCGGCGTCTTCCAGATGCACGCAGTGGGCAAATACGCTTTTTCTGCCGGTCATGCCGTAGTGATGATAAACATCGAGATAACTTGTGCGCTCTGGATACAGGGCTTTCACCCAAGCCACTTCATCCTTGTTTTCCGACAGGTGGGTATGCAGATAAACATCCGGGTATTCCTGGCGCAGGCGTTGCACCATCTCCAACTGCTCCGGTGAGGAAGTTGGCGCAAAACGCGGGGTGATGGCGTACAACAGGCGGCCATTGTTATGCCAGCGCTCAATCAGCGCCTTGGTTTGGCTATAGCTGCTTTCTGCGGTATCCAGCAGGTAATCGGGCGCGTTACGATCCATCATCACCTTGCCGGCGATCATCCGCATATTGATATGGCGCGCCGACTCAAACAGCGCCTCTACCGATTCGGGATGTACGGTGCCGAACACCAGCGCGGTGGTAGTGCCATTGCGCAGCAGTTGCTTGATGAAAAACGCCGACATCTCGCGGGCGTATTCCAGATCGTTATAGCGTTTCTCCGCCGGGAAGGTGTGCTTGTTCAGCCAGTCCAGCAGTTGTTCGCCATAGGCTCCCACCATTTCACATTGTGGATAATGAATATGGGTGTCGATAAACCCTGGCACGATCATTTTACCGCTATAGTCGCGCACCCGGATGCTATCGGGGATCTGGTGGTGCCCCTCTTCCCAGTCGCCAAACCACTCCACCCGGCCATCACGAACGATCAGTAGCCCGTCTTTAATAAAGCGCAAATGGCCCTCGATTTCTTCCGGATGCTGTACGGTGCGGGTGATATCGAGAAAACTGCCCCGCACGGCCTTGATTGATTGCTCACGCTCCATACTCAAATTCCTTATCACCATAAAACGGCTATTGCTAGAAGGGCGTCGTGTGCAGCGCCCGGTCAATCGGTGTTTTTTTCCGCCGGAACCACCTCAAATTCAGCCTCACTGACCCCAGGTTTCTCACTCTTGTTCTGCGGTATCAGTAAATTGAGGAAAATGGCAGTGAGCCCACCGGCGCAGATCGGGTTTTCCACCAGCACATAAATCGACTCGGGCAAAATACGAAACACTTCCGGATCGTAAGAGACGCCAAGACCCAGACCCAGCGAAGTCGCAACGATAATGGTTTCGCGGCGGTTTAAGCCGTCGGAGATAATGATGCGTATCCCGGCGATGGCGATCATCGAGAACATGAGCGTCATCGCCCCGCCCAGCACTGGCGCCGGGATAGTGGTAAAGAAGCGGCCAATGACGGGGAACAGCCCCAGCACTACCAGGATCACGGCGATATATTTGCCGATATGACGCGAGGCGACACCGGTCATCTGGATCACGCCGTTATTCTGGGAAAATGTCGTCAGTGGCAACGAGCCCAGCATGGCAGCAATCACCGAGACCAGCCCATCGGCCAGCACTCCACCGCTCAGGCGTGCGGTATATTCATCCCCTTTGATGGGCTGCTCGGACACTATTGCGGTAGCGGTGATACTGCCGACCGCCTCCAACACGCTGAGCAGATAGATGATGCCAGCCACCAGGAAGGCATGCAGATCGAAAGAGAATCCGTATTTAAAGGGAACGGGAACGGTCATTACCGGCAGGTTTTGCATTACCGAGAAATCCACCATGCCCAGGCACAAAGCCACCACATAACCGACAATCAAGCCGATGGCGATGCCCCCCATGCGCAATAATGCGTTCTGGCAACAGTTAAACCCGATCACCACCAACAGCACCAACAGGCCGATACCAATATTTTCGTAGTTGCCAAAGGTGCCGCTGCTTTTCGCTGAATAACCGCCACCAAAATCGATAATGCCCACCTTGATCAGGCTCAGGCCAATCATCAGCACCACAATGCCGCTCACGGTGGGTGTGATCACCCGTTTCAGATAGGGCAGAATAAACGAGGAGCCCACCACCAGGAATGCCCCAACAAAAGAGATGCCCAGCAGAGTGGACATGATCGCTTCCACATGCATGCCATCGGCTTTCATGGTGCTGCCCAAGGCGATCATCACCGTCACAAAGGAAAAATTGACCGATTGAATGGACAATAAGCCGGAGCCTACGCGGCCATAGCGATTCACCTGCAGCCAGGTGCCAATCCCTGAAGCAATCATTGCCATCGAAACCAGATAGGCTGTGACGTCCGGCGGCAACCCCAGCGCGGTGCCGACAATTAACGCCGGGGCCACCATCGGCACAAAAATAGCCAGTAAATGGGTAATCGCCCCCACGATGCATTGGTCAAAGGGGGGTTTATCTTCCACCCGATAAATAAGGTCGTTATTTGAACTAGGCATATCAGACATCTCTTTACTCCATTCCAGTAAATTTGATCATCTGATTCAATAAGCTCCACGCCCTGCACTTTCGCCATGTTAAATCCACGGGCTAGCCTGAGCGATTAGCTCATATATGGCGGCAATAACAGATTAGCCTTTGGCTAATATATTGAATCGTTTATACCCGCCGCCGGTTTAACTCGGCAGGTATAGCGGGATAATGACCGTAATTGGTCACTATCCCGGTACGACTTATTACAGAGTCTACGCTGACAGCTTATTTAACCCCCTCAAGATCTTCTCTGGGGTGAAATGCCATTCGCGCAGCCAAACGCCACAGGCATCGTGGATCGCCATGGCGATGGCCGGAGCCGCCCCGTTGACGCCAATCTCGGAGATCGACTTGGCTCCATACGGCCCCACCCGATCGTCGCTGGGCACCAGGAACGCCTGGAAGTCCAGCGGGATATCGCCAATCTTCGGCGCGCCATAGCTTTGCAGATCTCGGGTGATCGGCGAGCCTTGGCTATCATAGATAATCTCTTCCGTCATGCTGTGGCCGATGGCGCGCATTGAAGCCCCGTAGATTTGCCCCAGCGCCAGCTCCGGGTTAACCGGGGTGCCACAATCGAGCAAGGCATAGAACTTATCCAACCGGATCTCCCCGCTGCGCACGTTGACCGCCACTTCAGCAAAGTTGGCACCAAACGGGAAGGCAAAGTCAGAAGAAATATAGCTGGCGGTGGCCACCAGGGTGCCAAAGCCGGTTCCCGTCTCTGCCTTATGGGCAATCTGCGCGAACGTCACTTCGCCCTGTTTACCGCGCACCACGCCTGGAACCACCAGCGTGACATCGCTTTCTGGCTCACCCAGCATCTGCGCGCCGTGGAACAGGATTTTCTTCCTGAGATTTTCCGCCGCATTCTTCGCCGCATTGCCGGAGAAGCAGGTGCCGGAAGAGGCGTAGGCCCCTTTATCAAACAGGGCATGATCGGTGTCGCCAGAGATCACATGCACCTCGGAGAACGGGCAGCACAGCACCTCCGCCGCCAGTTTGCCCACCACCGTATCCAGCCCGGTACCGATGTCCGCCCCGCCGGAATGCACGATAAAGGTCCCGTCCGACTCCAACTTGATCATGCAGTTGGCCTGATCGATATCCGGAATACCGGATTTTTGCATGATAATGGCCACGCCACGACCAATCTGCCAGTCTCCCTGACCCACTTTCGGTGAGCTCCACTGGATCAGCTCACGCCCTTTACGCAAAATCGGCTCCAGCGCACAGCTGGCAGCACTTGGCACCGAAGTCGGCATTTTGCCTTCACCAATTGCCCCGAGGATTTTCAACTCTTGCCCTTCAACTACCCGGTTACGCTCAATGATATCCAGCGGATCCATCTGCAGTTTTTCCGCCATCTCCGCCAAGACCATAGTCAGTGCGAAGTTGCCTTTTGGCGCGCCATAACCCTGATAAGCCCCATTCGGACAGATGTTGCTGTAATAGGTGGTTACCTGGAAATTGACGTTATCGCAGGGATAGAGCGGCAACGACAGCGCCGGGCCATTGCTGGGCACCGTCAGCGCATGGTTGCCATAAGGGCCGGTATTGGCCAGGAAGTTCATGTCGATCGCCGTCAGGCGGCCGTCTTTTTTCGCCCCAATCTTCACCCGCACCTTGGCCACGTGGCGCGAGGTATTGCTGATGAACTCTTCTTCGCGGGTATAGTGGAAATAAACCGCACGGCCGGTCACGCAGGTAGCCCAGGCACATACCTCTTCCAACAGGATGTCCTGCTTGGAACCAAAGCCGCCGCCGACCCGCTCTTTGATCACGTGCACCTTATGCTGTTTGAGCCCGACGATCCTGGCAACCTGGCGGCGCAGGTGCCAAGGCACCTGGGTTGACGCATGGATCACCAACCGATCGCCATCCATGTAGGTGTAGCAGACGTGCATTTCCGCCGGGCACTGCTGCACCTGTTTGGATTCGTAGGTGCGCTCCAGCACCACGTCCGCCTCGGCAAAGCCTTGATCCACGTTTCCAATGCGCCCATGTACCGCGGCGGCAATATTACTGTGGGGCTTGGCACCAATCGGGAAGTTGATCGTCACATGTTCGGTACCACGCTGTGCGCTACCCTGGTTCTGCTCGGCCAAGTCATCCGGTACACCGTGAACGTAGACAATCGGCTCGTCGTGTACCAGCGGTGCTCCTTCCGCCATCGCCTCATCAATTGACATCACCGGTTTAAGCACCTGGTATTCGACGTCGATCAACGCCAGCGCAGCCAACGCAATCTCTTCGCTCTCGGCCACGACCGCCGCCACCCGGTCACCTACGTGCCGCAGTTTTTGGCCAAACATCCGGCGATCCAGCGGCGAAGGTTCTGGCGCGCTTTGCCCACCGGGGGTGTAATAAATATCTGGGCAATTGCGATAGGTGATCACATGCACCACCCCTGGCAACGCCTCGGCTTTGCTGACGTCCAGATGCGTGATCAAGGCATGAGGATGCGGGCTACGCAGCATCTTGATGATGCAGGCATTGCGGGCTACGCGGTCTTCCACATAGCAAGGCTTGGCCTGTACCATTTTCGCCGCGTCCACCTTAGGGCACAGCTTACCGACCACGTTCAGATCGCTGCGAAACTCAGGAGCGGCGAGCGACTGGAATTCGGGATCGTTGCGGCGAATCACCGCCAGAGCCACGACCTGATAGAACTGCTGATAACCGGCGTCACGACTGAACAAGCCCGACAGCGCATCGTCGATCTGCGCGCGTGTTGGCTCCTCGATGCGGGCCAACAGGTCCGTCAGGATCAGCGCTGCCGCCGCGTCGTTATAACCAGACTGGACTATCCCCACGTCAACCATCGCCTGCTGCACCAGGCTGAGCTGGTTCCAACTCCCCAGCGCTTCGGCCGTGGTCACCGCGCCATCATCCAACTGGGCGGCGATCAGCAACGAGGCATTGACCACCACGCCGTTAAACAGGATCGCGTCCGAACCGGCAAACCCGAAGCCGTCATCGCTATTGCGGACCGAATGCATGCCCAACTTGAACAGCAGTTGCTGGACGTTTTCGCCGGGTTGGCACTGCATCTCCTGCGGGATATCGTTAAGCGTAAAGCGAATATTCATCATGCTTTCTCCCCTGATGCCTGGCAATCCGCCAACAGGTCTGCCACCACCACACCGGTGATATAGCGCTTATAGGCGCGGCTGCCACAGATGTCATCTGGCGGAGATATCATCTGCGCCACTGCCTGTTCCAGCGCCGGGCCACTCAGGCCACTGTTCTCTGCATCACGCAGGCGGCCAGGTGCCACCACACCGCTCAGGGCGATACGAATTTTCGCCTGCGCATCGCGGGATACCGCCGCAGTCACCACCGGCAACCCCGCGGCTGAACGGGCAATTTTACGGGTAGCGCAGGTACGGTAAGGATCCGGCAGCACCACCGCCAGCAGTAATTCACTACCGCCGCACAGCGGATAGTCTTCCAGCGCCATCGTCTTGCCGCTGCCCACCACCACCTGGGCACTCAATGCCAGCAGCACCGGCAACAGCACCGAGTCTTTCGCCGCCGAAACGACTTCACCACCCAGCGTGGCCTGATTGCGAATATGGCGGGAATAGACAAACCCCAGCGCCTCACGCAGAGCCTGCGGGATAAGCTGGGTATCCATTAAACGTTGTAAGCTAATGGTGGCACCGATATGCAATGCCCCCTGCTGCCAGCTCACCTGATCCAGCCCCAGTTGCGATAGCGCGATGGCGATCTTTTGCCGTGTTTTAGTGGGTGTGGCGTTTAGTTTGCTGCCACCAGCGAAATAGACGGCATCCTGCTGGAACTGGCGTTTTAGCTCTAGCGCCTGCTGTACCGATCCTGGCCGATAGAATTGCTCAATCATATTGCACCCTCATCAATGTCAGCCGCCCCCGGTGTTCGCAGGGCGGCGACCGGTTTAATTCAAGGCATCCATTCGCTGCCACAGCTTGGCCGCTACCTTGCGCGCCTCTGCGTAGATCGGTTCCACATCGAACGGGAACTGGCGATCCTGATAGACCATGCGGCCTTCCACCATTACGCTGTTGACGCTGCCAGCCCCCATGCCGAAGGCCAGATGTCCGCCGATATTTTGCGCCGCCAGCGGCGTGGGTGACGGATAGTCGCAGATGGTCAGATCCGCTTTGTAACCGGCGGCCAGGCAACCGAAATGGGCACCAAAGTTGCGCGCCAGCAGTTGGTTACCGTTGGCCAGGAAGCGGGCGAAGCTATCTGGCCACAGCGGCCCACCCGCATCACGGTGTTTGAAGAAGGCAAACTTCATCTCTTCAAACATGTCTGAGCCGATACCATCGGTGCCGAGTGCCAGGTTGCGGTACTGCGCCAGTTGATGGTTATAGCTCACGTGGTTGTTCATATTGGAGCGGGCGTTGTGCACCAGGAAGGCATCCTGCTGGTTGATCAGCCCAATATCCGCCGCAGACAGATACAGACCGTGCGCGACCAACGTTTTTGACCCGATCAGGTCGTATTGCGCCAGGCGCTCGATCAGATCCTTGCCATATTTGTCGTGGCTGTGGGAAACGTCGTAGCTGTCCTCGGCGGCGTGGATATGCAGACCACGGCCGGTACTTTTAACCGCCGCTTGCAGCATCTCCAACCCGGCATCAGAAACCGTGAACGGTGCGTGAGCGCCAATATGCGCCTCCACCAGGTAAGGCTCCTTACCGGCTTTTTTGGCGACGTCGATCAACTGGGCAAAGGCAATATTCTCCTCCACGCCAGCCCGCAGCTCTCGCTCCCCGCCGTTACGATCGGTGGTCTCGAAACAGGTCATGCCGCGCAGACCGGTCTCGATAAAGCCTGCGCGCAGGGTTTTCAGCGAACCGGCGATAAAGTTGGGCGAAGCGTGGTGATCGATCACCGCCGTACAGCCGCTCTTGATGGCTTCCAGCGAGCAGATCAGGCCGCTGTAATACAGTGATTCCTCATCCAGCGCCCGATCCAGCCGCCACCACAGGTTCTTCAGCGTGGAGATAAAGTCCGGGCTTGGCGCAATGTTGGCCATAATCCCGCGCGATAACCCGGAGTAGAAATGATTGTGGGCACACACAATCCCTGGCATCACCCATTTGCCGTGCATATTGCGCACTTCGGCCTGGGGATATTTGGCCGCCAACCCTTGGCCCACCTCTTTGATCAACGCCCCTTCAATGGCGATATCGATACCTTGCTGTACGCTGGCGGGGTCGAGCTGCACGCCGGTTGCATTGGTTAATATCAGCATGATTACACCTCCACCTGGCCAAGGAGATAATGATGATGAGTGTGTACATGGCTGATAATGCGGCACATCTCCTCCAGCTCCGACGGCACTTGCTCAAGCTGGCCGTCACTATCGATCTGCAGTTGGTAAAGCTTACCGTTCTGCCGTACGCTGACCTGTGTGCCATCCACCAGGAACCCCGGATTAGTGCTGTTGGCAAAGTCCTGCGGCAGGCTGTAGATCGTCACCTTGTCTTTGTATGGCTTACCCTGCCACGGACAGAACTGGGCGCAGTTGCCGCATTCGTTGCAGTAAGCGTCCAGGTGCAGGGTCTGGAAACGATCCTGGAAGCCCGGTATGGCAATGGATACGTTGGCGCGGTTCGGGCAAACGTCGACGCATTTGCTGCACACGTAGTTACATTCCAGGCAGCGCTGGGCCTCTTGAGCCACGAAGGCTTCGCGCTCGGTTTTATCCACCAGCGCTACTGAAATAGTGCCTTTACGGCGATAGATTTCCGCCGGATCGACGTTCGACCAGTATTTATCGGCGTGATGGGTTTTGACGTTTTCCCGCGCCAGCACCGTTTCAGCGGCGTTGCGGGCGCTACCGATGGCAGCGACAATGGATGACGGGCCACGCTGCACGTCGCCAATCAGGAAGACATTAGGCCGGGTGGTTTCACCGGTGGCGGTGTTGACCTGCGGATAGCCTGCGTCATCCAGCGGTACGCCCAGCTTATGCAGCACCTCCTCATCAGCCTGCTCGCCAATGGCGGTGATCAAGGTATCCATCTGCAGCGTCAGGGTCTGTTCGGTGGCGACCGGGCGGCGGCGGCCCTTCTCGTCCGGCTCTCCCAGCGCCATCACTCTGGCCGTCAAGGTGCCGTTGGCATCAAAGTGTTCCGGGTTGGTGAGGAACATAAACTGCACGTTGTCCTCTACCGCCTCCTGATACTCTTCGCGGTAGGCTGGCATCTCATTGAGCGTGCGGCGGTACAGCACGGTGACGTCCTGCACGCCAGGCACTTTCAATGCGGCCCTGGCACAGTCCATTGCCGTGTTACCAGCACCGACCACGGCCACGTGTTTGCCCAGGTTCATGGGCTTACCGAGGTTGAAATCACGCAGGAACGGCAAGGATTTGTGGACGTTGCGGTTATTACCCGCCAGCTTCACGCCGCTGTTTTTATCGGTGCCGATGCCGATAAACACGTAGTCAAAGCCCTGCTGTTGCAGCTTGTCGACGGTCAGATCGGGATCGCAGCCATAGACCATCTTCACGCCGTGTGCGGCCACGAAGTCGATATCGTGCTCGATAAGCTCCGCCGGGATGCGGAACTGTGGAATGATGTTTTTCACCACCCCGCCCGCATTGGCCTCGCGCTCAAACAGCGTAACCTGATACCCGGCCCGCGCCAGGAAGTACCCAGCAGACAAGCCCGCCGGGCCAGCCCCCAAAATGGCAACCGGGCGTTTGCTGCCAGAGCCTGCCGGTTTATGCCAGCGGCGCTGATACTCATCCCAGCCCTTCTCCAACGCCACTTTTTTCAGTTCGCGGATGTTCAGCGCGCTGTCGTAATCAAGACGGGTGCAGTTGTACTGGCACTGGTGATCGCAGATATGCCCGGTAATGGCTGGCAAGGCGTTACGTTGATAAATCAGCTCCAACGCATCGGCATAGCGCTGTTCGCCCAGCAACCGGATATATTCCGGGATATCCTGTTTGATGGCGCAGGCGGTGACGCAAGGAGCCACGTAGCAGTCAATCATCGGCAGCGGGCCACCGGCGTCGATGCGATCCGTTGATTTCCAGTGTTTCTGGGTGTACTCCATGCTGACGGCCTTGTCTGCCAGCGCTTGCAGCTTATCGACATCGATGCGCGTCATCGGCCAGCTATCGGAAGCGTCCAGCTCTTGCATGCACTCCGTCAGGCGTAAATAGCCGCCGGGCTTGAGCAAATCGGTGGCCATGGTGATTGGCCGGATGCCGGTGTCAAAAATCTCGCGAACGTTAAACTTGCTTGCCCCGCCGGAATAGGAAATCGGCAGTTCCCCGTTGAATTCACGGGAGAGAACCGCCGCCACGTTGATGGAAAGCGGGAACAGCGCGCGCCCGGACATATACATCTCTTCGCCCGGCAAGGCGCCTTTATGGTTGATCGCCCCCAGGGTATTGGTCAGTTTGACCCCGAAGCCTAAATTCTGCTGTTTCCCCAAGGCGGTCAGGCGATGCAACATCGCAATCGCCTGCTCCAGTTTGAGATCGTGCTCGAAAGACTCTTCTTTCAGCCCGACATAATCAAACCCGCAGCCATCCAGAATGGAACGCACGCGCGGATAACCCAGCAGCGTCGGGTTTAATTTTACAAAGGTATTGAGCCGTTTTTCTGCCAGCATATAACGACAGATGGCTTCAATTTCATCTGGCGGGCAGCCGTGCATGGTCGAAAGGGTAATACCGCTGACCAATTGCGCGGGAATATGCTCTGGCAGCTGTGCCAATGCCCCGCGCTGGTCGGATAAAGCGAACTGGCTAATAAAGCCCTCGTCCTTAACCCATTCGGCAAGAATATGTTGATACTCGGCATATTTCGGGTGCAGTGCAGAGTCCATCATATTATGGATAAAGTCCTGCATCGGCGGCTGTTTAATCCCGTCGAGGTTATAGCCCACGCTCATGTTGAAGATGAAGGATTTACTTTCCCCCTTGGCCCGTGGATCAAACATCTGTTCCAACAGGTGCAGGGCAAACCAGGCTTTTAAATATTCATCATAGGCTTTGAGCAACGTGAACTCGGTCGACCATTCGGTGTTGAAGCATTCGTCTTCGGCATCGATACAGGGTTTTTCCAGCTCCAGCCGATCGAGGATCTGCACGGTTTTCAATTCGATAAAGCGCCCGCCGGTCAACCAGGAGACGATGATATTCTGCGCCAACTGAGTATGTGGGCCTGCGGCTGGGCCAAGCGGAGTTTCACAACTTTCGTTAAAGACGTTAATCCGCCGATCGTCATGTTTACGATAAAACTGCTTTTCTGGAATACCAAAAATAGACCGGCTCTCATGATATTCATCGAAAATCCGGGTTAACAGCGCCTTGAACGGAACGGGACGCATTAAATCTCCCATAGCTTTATCTCCTTGCGACGAAATGCCTGAATGATGAGTGAGTAAAAACCTGGGGGCGGTTTTTCACATCGGTTACGCATAACGCAGCAACAATCAGGCCAAATCTCCCCACGGGGTTGGGCAGCGGTTAAATTCGTGAGGCAGTTCTAATTGTTAATTTTATTTGTGAACGGGCTCACAATCGCAAGTGAGAATAAAAATCAGTGCCGGCAGTCGCTTAATCATCACGGTTACGCTAATAGAATCAATTATCAAAAAAACATCGCCAGCTATCACTTTGATACGGCCAGAAAACACTTCGGTTAAAAACGAGACCGCAATCGATAAAGTATGAATATTCGCTAAATATCGATTACATCAAGGTTGTTTGCTATTAAATCGGCACTCTATCCTAGGAAAACCGCCTATTGGTTATCGGTTAAATCACCGTAATTTCTCCCTCACCCCAACCCTCTCCCCAAGGAGAGGGAGCTGATGCAGTGTTGTGGTTAGTTTGGAGTAAATAGCGGCATTGATCGCCAAAAACACTGCAATACCAACGTGGCACGGACAGTCCCCTCGCCCTTTGGAATGGGATTTGATGCGGTGTTATATGCATGTTGAGAGCTTCGGCACGCCAAGGAAGACACCGCAATACCAACGTGGCACGGACAGTCCCCTCGCCCTTTGGAATAGGGATCTGATGCGGTGTTATATGCAGGTTCAGAGCTTCGGCACGCCAAGGAAGACACCGCAATACCAACGTGGCACGGGCAGTCCCCTCTCCCTGTGGGAGAGGGTTAGGGTGAGGGGCCGCTTTCTGACTCACAAGACAGGCTATTTATGACACCCAGCTTCAGAGAATTATTCAGTGAGGAATTTAACCGCCTCGATCGGGGCCAGCCGCTGCTGATCGCCCTGATTGGGGCCGGGGGGAAAACCAGCACCTTGCACTGGTTGGCGCAGGCCTTTTATCACCAGGGCAAGCGTGTGCTGTTCACTACCACCACCAAGATGTACCTGCCCACCGCTGCCAACTACCACCACCTGTTGATAGGCCAAACTCCCACCGCCAGCAGCACCCCGGCCATTACCGCCTGCTTCAGTCATTATCAACCGCAGGACAACAAGGTTATCGGGTTAACCGCCGAGCAAATCGATGAGATCAAACAGCGTGGAGCCTTCGACGTGATCCTGGTCGAAGCGGACGGCTCCCGAGGGTTACCCCTGAAAGCCCCGGCAAGGCATGAACCTTGCATCCCCTCCCGCAGTGATTGTGTTATCGCGCTAACCGGAGGCCAGGTGATCGATCGTCCCGCAGACCCACAGCAAATTCACCGTTGGGCGATTTTCTCAGCGCTGACGGGGGTCGGTGCCGGTGAAACACTGGATCACCGGGTATTCGACGCCCTGATCGCACACCCTGAAGGCATGTTCAAAGGTGCGCCCTCTCAGGCGCGACGGATCTGGCTGATCAATCAGGTTTCTCATTGTGATAATCAACCGGCTGCCCGCTGGCAACCGCTGCTGCGGCCAGAGCTGGCGCTCAGCGCCATCTGGTTTGGCGCAGTGCAGGAAACCCCGGCGATCCACCACGTGATACGGCGCTTAACACGATAATATTTCTGAGGTTATTGACGAGGTCATAATGAATATCTTCGCCGAAGCAGCACGTTTAGAAGAAGAAAACCGGCCCTTTGCGCTCGCCCAGATTATCGAAAGCCGTGGCTCTACACCGCGCCATTCAGGGCAGATGCTGGTGATGGCCGATGGTGACTGTATTGGCACTATCGGTGGCGGCATGATCGAACGCCTGGTGATCGAACAGGCAATTGCCGCCATTTCGGAGCGCAAGGCCAGGGTGTTTCATGGCCGTATGGCACGCACCGGGCAGGATGCGGTAGGCTCGGACTGTGGGGGGGCGATGTCGGTGTATATCGACGTGCATGGCCTGCGCCCGCGCCTGATATTGATTGGGGCCGGGCACGTCAACCGCGCCATCGCCAACGCCGCCAAGCCGCTCGGCTTTGATATTCACGTTGCCGATATCTACCCGGCCAGCCTCGACCCGGCGCTATTTCCGGTGGGCACCACTCTGGTTCATGGCGAGACCTTTCCGGCGGCCATCGACAAGATGAATATTGAGCCGGCCAACTTTGTGATCATCGCCACCAACAATCAGGATTGCGAGGCACTCAACGTGCTGATCGAGCAGCCGCTGTGCTATCTGGGATTGCTCGCCAGCCGCCGCAAGGTGCAAACCTTTACCCAACACTTGCGCCAGCGCGGCGTAGATGATGAGAAGCTTGCCAGGCTCCATGCCCCAATCGGCTACAACATCGGTGCAGAAACGCCGGAAGAAATCGCCATCAGCGTACTGGCGGAGTTGTTGCAGGTGCGCAACCAGTCCGCTGGCGGGCTGATGAAAAATGACATCCGCTTAACGCGCGACAAACTGGTGGTGATCCGTGGTGCGGGCGATATCGCCACCGGCGTGGCGCTGCGGCTGTACCATGCCGGTTTTCAGGTCATCATGCTGGACATTGCCCAACCGACCGCGATCCGCCGGACGGTGGCATTTGCTCAGGCGATGTTTGACGGTAAAACCTGCGTGGAGGGCGTCACCGCCTGCCTGGCCAACGACGTCAACGAAGCCTTCGACATCATCAACCGTGGCGAGATCCCGCTGCTGGTTGACCCAGAGACCCGCAGCCTGGAACAGCTCAAACCCCGTTTTCTGGTGGATGCCATCCTGGCCAAGCAAAACCTGGGCACCCACCGCAATATGGCACCGTTCACCGTGGCCCTCGGCCCTGGCTTCAACGCCGGGCAGGATTGCGATGCGGTGATCGAAACCAATCGCGGCCACGCGCTGGGCCGGGTGATTTATCATGGCTACACCCATCCCAATACCGGTATTCCCGGCAATATCGCTGGCCACACCACCCGCCGGGTGATCCGTGCACCAGCCGATGGCATCATGCAATGTCGCGTCGCTTTGGGGGATTTGGTGCAGGAGGGGGATGTGGTGGCTCACTGCGGCGAAGCACCGGTGATTGCGCCGCTTTCCGGTATGGTACGCGGTTTGCTGCATGATGGGCTGGAGGTTAAGACCGGCACTAAAATCGGTGATATCGATCCACGCGGCACGCTGGCGGATTACACCACGGTGTCAGATAAGGCGCGGGCAATCGCCGGGGCGGTGCTTGAAGCCATTATGAAACTTGGCCGCAGATAACGGCTGCTGACTCACAAGGGGCGCAAATGTACGCAGCATACAGCGCCCCTACAAGTGAGTCTGGTGTCTGTGATTAATGGCTAATCACCGTGCCGGTTTTGCCTTCAATGCCCTGCTGAGCCTTGCTCAGTACCGTGATTAACGCCTGACGCCCTGGCTTGGATTCGGCAAACGCCACCGCCGCCTCAACCTTCGGCAGCATTGAGCCTTTGGCAAAGTGCCCTTCTTCGATAAAGCGCTGGGCATCGGCAATGCTCAACTGCTCCAGCCATTGCTCATTCGGTTTGCCAAAGTTGATCGCCACCTTTTCCACCGCGGTGAGGATGATCAGCATATCGGCATCGATCATCTCTGCCAGTTTGGCACTGGCCCAGTCTTTATCGATCACCGCGCTGGCACCCCGCAGATGGTTACCCTCGCGGATCACTGGAATACCGCCGCCCCCCACGGTGATCACCACCTGCCCGGCCTCCATCATGGCGCGTACCGTTTCTTTCTCAACGATGTCGATCGGCTTGGGCGAGGCCACTACGCGGCGATAGCCACGGCCCGCATCTTCTACCATGTTGTAACCGTTCTTGGTCAGTTGGCTGGCTTCGGCCTTGGTAAAGAACGAGCCAATCGGCTTGGTTGGATTGAGGAACGCCGGATCGCTGCCGTTGACGATCACCTGGGTGATCAGCGTGGCTACCGGTTTGACGATATTGCGATCGAGCAACTCTTCAAGCAGGGCGTTTTGCAGATCGTAACCTATATACCCCTGGCTCAATGCGACGCACACCGACATCGGCAGCATCGGCGTATGGGCTTCACTTTTTGCCGCCGCCTCAAACGCCAGGTTGATCATTCCCACCTGAGGGCCATTGCCGTGGGTGACCACCACCTGATGTCCGTGCTCGATTAAATCGACAATTGCCCGCGCGGTGGTTTTGACCGCCTGCATCTGTTCCGCCAGGCCTTCACCCAATGCGTTACCGCCCAATGCCAGCACTATTTTCTTGTTCATTTTGATCCTTGTTGTTTAGTGAGGTGTTACCCCATTCTTGCCGCGATCTGGGCATTGAAAGGTCGACGACGCAAGAACTGCCCGTATCCCTGCCGCCCGGTAAATTCGCCATTACGAGCCACGATTTCGCCCCGGCACATCGTCAGCACCGGCGCGCCCTGGCACTGAAAACCTTCATAAGGGGAATAGTCCGCATTGTCATGAAGCCGAGCGTGGCTGATAACCGTGGATTGGCGCGGATCAAAGATCACCACGTCGGCATCTGCGCCGGGGTTTAGATTGCCTTTACGCGGCCACAGGCCGAACAACCGCGCCGGATTGCTGCTGGTGAGCGCCACAAAGCGTGAAGGGGAAATCCGCCCGCTCATCACCCCATGAGAGAACAGCAGCATCATGCGATTCTCGACCCCAGGCAGGCCGTTCGGGCAGCGGGTAAAATCCCCTGCCGCCATAGCTTGCCGTTGGTGATAAGGGAATGTGCAATGATCGGTGGCGACGGTATCGATAGAACCGTCGGCAATGCCTACCCACAGGCGATCTAACTCCCGCTGGTCACGCAGCGGTGGGCTGAGGATGTATTTCACCCCATCTTCACGCAGGTAACATTGTTCGTTGAGCAGCAGATATTGCGGGCAGGTTTCTACCCACACCGGTTGACGCTGTTGACGCGCAAGACGTAAATAATCCAGCCCCAAACCATTGGATAAATGGACGATGTACAGCGGCGCGTTGTCTGCCAGATGGGCCAGATTGATCATCCGGCCAATCGCTTCTGCCTCACATTCCAACGGACGGCTCAATGCGTGGTGGATCGGCGCTGTTTTACCCGCGGCCACCAGCGCAGCACGGCGCAGAGCTATCGCGGCATCGTTTTCTGGATGGACCGTAGTCAATGCCCCAACCTGCCGCAGTTGCCCCAAGGCCCGCAGCACGTCGGCATCATTGATCTTGTAGAGGTAAGTCAGATACAGCTTAAAGCTGCTGATCCCTTCGTCATGCACCATGCTGGCCATCTCTTCGAGAATGCCGTCGTCAATATGCTGGATCACGCCGTGAAAGCCGTAGTCGATCGCCGCATTGCCGGCCGCATACTGGTGGTAGACGTTGAGCTGGTGATGGAGATTGCAGCCCGCCGGGCCAAATCCCATATGATCGATAATGGTGGTAGTGCCGCCGCAGGCCGCCGCGCGGGTGCCGCTAAAAAAATCGTCACAGCTGCGGGCGATGCCGACATCAATATTGAAATGGGTATGGACATCGATGCCGCCGGGCATGACATAGCAGCCGGATGCATCGATAACTTCACACTGGCTATCGGCTTCGATCGCCGTGTCGCGCTGGCAGATCACTCCGTTTTCGATCAGCAAATCCTGAGAATACTGTCCGTCGCTATCAACCAGAATGCCGTTCTTAATCAATTGCTTCATTGCTGGCACTCCATAAAAAAATCCGGCAGATCGTGCCGGGTATTTCGCTGTGTGATGCTTGCTGGATGAGGTGCTATTTGGGCCCCTCACCCTAACCCTCTCCCACAGGGAGAGGGAACCGATCGAGCTACTACTTGTCACAGCACTCTGCTTTAAATCAAATAGTTACAGATTAACTCCTGGACCTGACAACATCACCGTGCCAGCGCCCTCTCCCGGTGGAGACCGATCAAGTTCGCTGATTTCTATGTGTAATACTTTTCCTCTTACACCCCACTTTCCGAAGCAGCACGGGCCAGCCGCACGCTCCGGACAGCTCCCTCTCCCTGTGGGAGAGGGTTGGGGTGAGGGGCCGCTTATTTCTCCAACTCTTCCAGGTAAGCCAAAGGCACGGCGGCATACATCGCCGCGCAGGTCACCAGGTGGTCTTTCCAGGTCTTCTCGTTCGGCGCGTGGGCTTCAGGCTCTTTGCCCGGGCCAAAACCGATCACCGGAATACCGTGACGCCCCATGATGGAGACCCCGTTGGTTGAGAAGGTCCACTTGTCCACCACCGGCTGCTTCTTGAACAGGCCCTGATAGGCTTTGCTCAGGGTTTTCACCGTGATGTGATCTTCTTCGACCTTCCAGGTTGGGAAGTAGCATTCGGTTGGGTACACCAGACCGGTGTAAGACGGACGGCTATAGTCATACATCGACACGACTGCCTTGGCCGCCTGCACCGCTGGCAACGCACGGATCTCGTCCAACGCCCCTTCCCAGGTTTCGCCCCAGGTCAGGCGGCGGTCGATGGATACCGCACAGCTGTCGGCTACCGCGCAGCGACTAGGTGAGGTGAAGAAAATCTCAGAAACGGTCAGCGTACCTTTGCCCAGGAAATCATCGTTGCCCAAGTTGCCGGACAGTTGTTGCAGCTCGTTGAGGATTGGGCCCATTTTGAAAATGGCGTTATCGCCACGCTCCGGTGCCGAGCCGTGGCAACTGATGCCTTGCACATCCACGCGGATTTCCATACGGCCACGCTGGCCGCGGTAGATCTGGCAGTCGGTTGGTTCGGTGCTGATCACGAACTCTGGGCGGATGTTGGATTGCTCAATAATGTACTGCCAGCACAGGCCGTCGCAGTCTTCTTCCTGCACGGTGCCGGTCACCAGCAACGTATACTGATCTTCCAGCCCCAGATCCTTGATGATTTTGCCCGCGTAAACCATGGAAGCCATGCCGCCTTCCTGATCCGATGCGCCACGGCCACCGATGATCTCGTCGTTTTCCATGCCTTGGTAAGGGTCAAAGGTCCAGTTCTTGATGTTGCCGATGCCGACGGTATCGATATGCGCGTCCATCGCGATCAGGTGTGGGCCGTGGCCGATATAGCCCAGAATGTTGCCCATCGGGTCAATCTCAACCTTGTCGAACCCGACCTTCTCCATCTCTTTCTTGATACACAGCACCACCAGCTTTTCGTCACAGCTTTCGCTCGGGATAGCGATCATGTCCCGCAGGAAGCTCGTCATCTCATCTTTGTATTGGTAGGCTTTCTCTAGCACCAATTCGAAAGGAATTTGCTTTGCCATTGTATTTTTTTCTCCAATTTTTTATTACCCCTCGCTACTGCGAGAGGTTGAGTAATCTGACGGTGGTGGTTAAACCGGATGCTTCCCTTCCCACACCACTTCGCGATAGTGCTTCACGTCGGTATCGCCTTCGGAGCTGATCAACAGCACTACCGACTGGCTATCCAGACCGAGTTTTTGCATCAGCTGCGCACGTTGCGGGCTGTGATGTACCGCAGCCAGCACGCCCAACCCCACGGCACCGGACTCGCCGGAGATAATGCGCGGGTCGTTACCTAGCGGATTACCCAACACCCGCATCCCTAACGCCGCCACGCTGTCCTGGCAGGAAATAAACTGTGTGGCGCAGTTACGCAGTAGCGGCCAGCCCAAGGGGTTAGGCTCACCACAGGCCAGACCGGCCATGATGGTGGCCATATCGCCGCCCACGTTGACGATTTCCCCCTTTACCCCGGAGCGATAAACGCAGTCGGCCAGCTCGGGCTCGACAATCACCGAATGCAGCTTATCCGCACCAAACACGTCGACCAGGTAGCCCAACACGCCCGCGGCCATCGCCCCAACACCGGCCTGTAACAGCACATGGGTTGGGCGCTCGATCTGCATCTGCCGCATCTGTTCGGCCGCTTCGTCTGCCAGCGTGGCGTAACCCTGCATGATCCAGGTTGGGATCTTGGTATAGCCTTCCCAGGCGGTGTCCTGCACCACCTGCCAGCCACGTTCCTGAGCCGTTTTCATGGTCAGGCGCACGGTATCGTCGTAGTTCATATCGGTGACGATGCACTCGGCACCCAGATTAAGAATGTGGTCCACCCTCTCCTGTGCCGAACCTTTGGGCATATACACCACCGCATGCTGGCCCAGCTGTTGCGCCGCCCAGGCGACACCCCTGCCATGGTTGCCGTCGGTGGTGGTGGCGAAGGTCATCTTCTCGGTCGCCATGGCTTTAAACTTTTCAAAAGAAAACGCATTGATATCAATCTGGTACTTTTCACACAGCAGCTGGGCAATGGCGTACGCACCGCCGAGCATCTTGAAGGCGTTTAAGCCAAAGCGTTTGGATTCGTCTTTGACCAGGATTTTCCGCACGCCAAACAGCTGAGCGAGATCGTCCAACGCGCATAACGGCGTTGGCTGATAACCCGCAATCTTTTTATGAAACTCGCGCGCTTTCTGCGCTTGCGCCTTAGAGAACAGAGGGGAGGTTTCGCCGTTAAAATAACGGTTATCCTCTATCGCCACTTTCAATGAAAAAACCGACATAACCGCTACCTCTTCTGGTCGCATTAATCTTCACCGTGCAGGGACACCGCCCGGTATCCCTGACCAGGTAAATTTATTTAATGCGTTTTTCTGCTTCTTTCAGTAATTGATCCAACACCAGGCCCGGGTTGGAGAATTTGCGCGCCATGATCATCGCCGCGATGATATAAGGCTTCCAACTGGCTTCCTTATAGGTGGCAATACGGTACTTCTCGAATACGCTGGCACAGACTTCCCCTTCACTGCAGGAAACGTCGGTGATATCCGCTGGCAGGCAGTGCATATAGAGCGCTTCGCCGCCTTTGGTCAGCTTCATCATCTCTTCGGTGCAGTGCCAGTTTTTGTAGTAGGCGTTTTGCGCCAGGCACTGTTGCTCCAGCGCCTTGAGGCCCGCGTGATCGTCGGCACGCAGCAGATCGGTACGCTGCTCCATGACCTTGTACGGCGCCCAGGATTTCGGATAAACGATGTCCGCCCCCTGGAAGGCTTCGGCCATCGAGGTCACCTGCTGGAAGCTGCCACCGGACGCGGCGGCGTTGTTCTTCGCCACTTCGATCACGTCTGGGATCAGGTCGTAACCTTCTGGATGGGCCAGCGTCACCTTCATGCCAAAGCGGGTCATCAGGCCAATGATGCCCTGCGGCACCGACAGCGGTTTGCCATAGCTGGGTGAATAGGCCCAGGTCATGGCGATCTTCTTGCCTTTCAGGTTTTCCAGGCTGCCGAAGTGCTCCTGCAACCACGCCAGATCCGCCATCGCCTGGGTTGGGTGATCGATATCGCACTGCAAGTTGACCAGTGCCGGGCGCTGTGGCAGCACACCCTTCTCGAACCCTTCATCCAGCGCGGCACCCACCTCACGCATGTAGGCGTTGCCTGCCCCCAGATACATGTCGTCACGGATACCGATGGCATCCGCACAGAAGGAGATCATATTGGCCGTTTCACGCACCGTCTCCCCATGGGCGATCTGCGATTTACCTTCATCCAGATCCTGCTGCGCCAACCCCAGCAGGTTGAGCGCCGAGGCATAAGAAAAACGGGTACGCGTGGAGTTATCACGGAAAATGGAGATGCCTAAGCCACTGTTGAAAATCTTGGTGGCAATGTTTTCTGAGCGCATGGTTTTCAGCGATTCCGCCAGCTTGAGCACCAGTTCCAGCTCGTCACGGCTCTGTTCCCACGTCAGCAAAAAGTCCTTTTGATGTAAATTGGACTTTAACGCGCTTATTTCCTTAATTAACTGGTTAACTGTTCTCATCTTTGCCCCTAAATAGAGAGTGTGGTGGTGATCCGTTAAAACAAGTGCCTAACCTCGGAATAACAAATACGCTTTTTTCAGCGTCTGACTACAGGACAATCAATAAGCGTGCCAACAAGGGGAAAGTTAAGCTACGCAACATAAAACTGCGGATTATTATGATGGTGATCACATAAAATGGGGTTTTAGCAGCGGTTAAAGTGAAATTTTTAGTCAGGCTATTGCCGAGGAGGGATAATTCCCTGCGGCGTAAACCTGCCATTTATAATTATCAAGCTTTCTCGCGACCCAAAATGATAGGAATTAGCGTGCAGTATCATTTTGATAATAAAATGTGATGCTAACAGCAGAATCTCTATTCTCTGTGGGATTAGCTTGATGACTATCAAATTATATCTGGCCGTAGTGTATTATCGTTTCTTTTTCAATGACGATAACGGGAGACGCGTGATGATAGCACCGGCCACTGCCCAGTCGGCTCTTATGCAGATCCAACCGACAATTTTGCGTTTTACCAAGATGCTCTCCAGCGTGTTGCTGCTGGAGGTAGAGATTGTCGATGCCAACCTGGTACGTGTGGCAGGCACTGGCCCGTATGGCAAACAATTTGGCATCAAGCTCGGCAGCAATTCCTGGTTGTTGAAATATGTACTTGATACTAAAAATGAAAAGATAGTCACCCACTCCCGTTATGACCCGGTGTGCGAAGGCTGCACCAGCAAAGATGAGTGCCAGGAAAAGGCCTTCCTCGGCATTCCTATCCTGTTCCAGGATACCTGCATCGGCGTGATCAGCCTGGTGGCTTTTACCCTGGAGCAGCAGCAAAGGTTGCGGGATAATCTGCAAGAGTTCTCGGGTTACGTGCGCAATATCTCCAACGTTTTCGTTTCTAACTTATTGGAGACACAAGGCAGCAGCGGTGGCTTAAATAAAGTGCTTTTCAGCCTGATTGAAAATATGGATCAGGGGGTGTTAATACTCAATGAAAAGAGCCAGGTGAAATTTGCCAATATGATGGCCTTAAAACAGCTCAATATGCCGCAGGAAAATATTATCGGCAAAACCTTTACTATTCGCGCCCTCACCTTCCAGCAAAATTACACCAGCGGACATCTGCAACATATTCTCTCCTTCGACGATAACCAGGAGATTATGATTGGCCAGCTACATCAGGTTCAGGACCATCAATTATTTTTAATGGCCTTCCATCAGTCACATTCCTCATTTAACGAAACTCTAGTCCTGCAAGACCCGCGCATTGAGCAATTGGCGGGGGAAAGCAAGCCGATGCGCCTGCTGAAGAGTTTAATTACCCGTATTGCCCCAAGCCCCTCCAGCGTATTGGTGGTTGGCGAAAGCGGCACCGGCAAAGAAGTGGTGGCGCGGGCGATCCACCGGCTGAGCAACCGTAGCGATAAACCCTTTATCGCCATTAACTGCGCCGCCATTCCTGATCAGCTGCTGGAGAGTGAACTGTTCGGTTACCTGAAGGGCGCATTTACCGGCGCTTCGGCCAATGGCAAGGTGGGGTTGATCCAGGCGGCCAATCAAGGGACGCTATTCCTGGATGAGATCGGTGATATGCCGCTAATGTTGCAGGCCAAGCTGCTGCGCACGGTGGAATCCCGTGAGGTGTTGCCGATCGGTTCCAGCAAGCCGATCCCGGTCGATATCCGCATTATCTCCGCCACCAACCAGAACCTGGAACAGTACATTGCCGAAGGCAAGTTCCGTGAAGACCTTTACTACCGCCTGAACGTTATCCCCATCACCCTGCCACCGCTGCGTGAGCGCGAAGGCGATATCGAACTGCTGGTGCACTACTTCCTCAGTTTGCACACCAAGCGGATCGGCATTATTTACCCCGGCATCTCGGCAGAGGTACTCGAGCTATTACGCCGACACCGCTGGCCAGGCAACGTGCGCGAACTGAGTAATTTGATGGAGTATCTGGTTAACGTGGTGCCGAGCGGTGAAATCATCGATACCTATCTGCTGCCGCCCAATCTGACCCGTGGGCAACATCTGGAGGCTCGCGCCAGCGTGCCTACGTATAAGGCCACAGAGAGTTGCGAAAACCACGATATGGCGGGGTTGGAGAGTATGGAGAAGCTGATGATTGAGGAGGCGCTGAGCCAACATGCTAACAAGAAGGTGGTGGCAGAGAAGCTGGGGATTGGTATCGCGACGCTGTATCGCAAGATAAAGAAGTATGAGTTGTCTTCTCATTGAGGGGGGAGATTAATTATGTGCCGGGCTGGCGCGTTTAGCTGGCTAGCCCTAGACTGTCCTTGTGTTCAGCTATCAATATCTCTTTTCAAGGCGTATTAGCGCTCTTATCTCAATCTGCTAAATACATCGCATTATTTTTGCTTCAAAAAACCTCAATTTACATATGAAAACAGCCAGACTCAATAAAACTACATATTGTAGTATTTACATCATATCGTAGTAAAATGTACGGTATGTTATGGTTGTCTTATGACATTCAGGAACCAAGACAACTATGGCGATCAGTAGCGAAGAACGTGATTTTTTCATTGCGTTGGGCAAACGCATTACCAGCCTGCGTAAAGAACGTACCATTACTCAGACCGAATTGGCTGAGCTGTTGGGCGTTTCTCAACAGACAGTGCAAGCATGGGAGGCTGGCCGCCGTCGTATCAAGGTGTCTTCACTCCCAGACGTAGCAAACATTTTTTCGGTTTCGCTAGAGGAATTGTTTGGAGCAACGACGGAGCCTTCCCTCCGCGAGAGTGTCCCGATTACGAAGTGGCAGCAACAGATAGAAGCGATTGCTAATTTGCCGCGGGAAAAACAGCAGATAATTTCAGAGATGTTAAGCGCAATGATTGCACAGGTGCGTAACTAACTGATAAGTAACGCGGCGATAACGGGTTGCAGCCCACTATCGCCGCTCACCACAAGCAACTAACCAGGAGTTGATTATGGCTAAGCACGATTCTAAGTCAGGCACCACCGTAAATAAAGTACCCAAGACAACACGCCATTACACCGTGGGCTATACGCCCAACCGAGGTATCAAGAAGCCTGCGCCACAGCTGATTATCAAGGGTTATTGGCTGGAAGAACTGGGGTTTTTAACCGGCCAGTCGGTCACGGTAAATGTTGAACAGGGAAGATTGATTATTCAGGCGGAGGGCAATGTATGAACGGAACTCATTGTATACAGGCAACCACTGGTGGATATATTCCTGAGCTGATTATCGATGGTGAGGATATTATCAAGGCGGGGTTTGTGGCGGGTGCTGTATTTAAGATAGAGCCGTATCGGGATGGGTTGGTAATAACGTTGGTTTCTAATGAGGGAGAGATTGAGCGGTTATTATTGGAGGTGGATGCTCACCCCCATATCGGCGTGGACTGGGTACGGGATAACGGTGAGCTGTATCTGGCGGGGGACTGGCTGACGCCGTGCGGCCTGACCGGGCAACCGCTGGCGATCAGCGTGATGCCCGGCAAGGTGGTGATTCGGGTTCAGCAGGAGAATCCGCTGTCTCGATGATAATAAAAAATCGGGAAGATCTTAATTAGACTTCCCCGAATATCCTCACTCAAAATATACATTATAAAACGTATATTTAATTTTTTATGAACCATATAATCTGGAGAAATCTGTCACTTATACTTTGCACGGCACTCTTAACAATAATAAAGATAATTATTAATTTTCCTTGTCGATTAAAAAAATACACTGAATCCATCTTGTTAAAATTACTGCCCCCAAAAAGTTTATCAATGCCATTTTCGAATTCATATATACCACTGCACTGACATTCCATCGAGAAATTAAAATAAGCCTGATCCTATAAGATAGATTTCACCGTTACTCTCTGAATTCTATAGTCGCTGAAGAAGGTAAGAATTCGACGCTTAAGATCGGATTTTTTCCATTTATCATCGTGCTATCAGTTATCAGCAACTCAGGTTCACTCTCTAGCTCACCATAAATAACCGCACCACTATCACCACTTAGTGCTGAAGAACCATAAAATATAATCAATCATTTTTGCTTATATCATTTTAAATTACTTATAGAGTGCAACAATCATCAGTTTATTACACAAACCAAATTACAATAAAAAACCATATAAAAGCAAAATTAAATGACCACTTATAAATTAAATAAATATGAATCCTATGTTTTATTGCGAATTTCAACGGATTTTTATTTAAGTTGGCAACGTTATTTTATTCATAAAATGAGAATACCCTTTCAAACATCAAAGTCAAAACTGATACTGTCTCTTATACACATCTAAAAGAGGGGGGGGGGGGGGGGGGGGGGGGGGGGGGGGGGGGGGGGGGGGGGGGGGGGG
>NZ_JAELTL010000232.1:0-328 GCF_016428815.1 Serratia sp. ASV30
GCACCGGACAACGCCACCGTCAGGCCACTCTGCTTCTGCTCAAACCGCTCTTCTACCGTACGCAGGTCATGCCCCGGTTCGATAACGACGCTGTCGCCAGTAACGTTGAGATTTTTACCGGCAATCAAATCCGCACCGCCAATGTGTGCCTTGCCGCCCGCAACGATATTCACATCGCCACCGGTCGAGCCGATAGTGCTGACACTCTGGCTCTGCGTCGTACCGTCTTCGTTCACCTGATGGCGAGAGCTGGAGCTACCAATCGTCACCCCGATACCACCGGTGCCCATCAGTCCGCTCTTTTTCTTCTCATCCAACCGGTAGCTGG
>NZ_JAELTL010000025.1:0-71846 GCF_016428815.1 Serratia sp. ASV30
CCCCCCCCCCCCCCCCCCCCCCCCCCCCCCCCCCCCCCCCCCCCCCCCCCCCCCCCCCCCCCCCCCCCCCCCCCCCCCCCCCCCCCCCCCCCCCCCCCCCCCCCCCCCCCCCCCCCCCCCCCTTCTAGTTGGCATCGTCGGCAGCGTCAGATGTGTATAAGAGACAGGATTCTTACAGGTCGGACTAGTTAGATCCTTTGTTTAGCAAAATTATCAGTAAGTTAGCGATCTTAATTTTTATTAAATAGCGTTTAATATTTTACATGGCATTTACTTAATATTAATAACTACCGTAATGAATTAGAGCGGATTTTAAACTGAAATTTGCTGATTACACTATATTTTATATTGTTTCTTTCTTGCTCTACCGCCAAAAAAACAATATTATGAGACTTAGGATTAACGTTAATTAAGTTAATTATACTGTCTGACATGGAGTGAATCAGCATGACAAAGCCCCAATATCTCATCGAAGGAGATGTCCTTTTCTGCCCGAATAGCGTCGGTTTTTATCATCAGGAACTTCAAGAAGAAATCGTCACCATTTCCTCATCTGCAGCTCGACTTTTCTCCTTTCTTATTAAAAATAAAGGAGAAATTGTTGAGAGAGAAGTACTTCTGCAAAGAGTGTGGGATGATTACGGTCTACAGGCCAGCAATAATAATCTCAACCAGTGCCTGAGCACGCTACGGCGGATCATCAAGAGTATGGGCATTGATAAAAACATCATAGAAACCATACCAAAAGTAGGGTTAAGAATAGCCAATGACGTCGCCATTGAAGAGATCGCAATTAATCAGGGTGAAGCTGAATTGCCCTGTAAAAAGAAAAAGAATTTTCTGAGCAAAGTTAAAATCACTTACGTTTTAATTGCGCTGGTGATTATATTAACGGTGACTACCGTGGTGCATATATTTCACATCTATCAGCACTACTACCAATCAGATGCGAACTATACCGCTATGAGGTGGAACAATGCGGCCTGCGAGTTATCTGCAGATCCGTCAGTTGGTAATATGCCTAAGCTTTCCTCTTTTGCTAACACAGGCAGTCACCTATTAAAAAGGGAGCTGGTTAGCTCCCTGAAACTGTAGTCATTTTCGCCAAGTAGCGGCGCAGCATGCTGCGCCCGCTGATTCAACCGACAGGCTCTAGCTCACATCGCTACGCCGATAAAGCGCAACGCCTACGGCCAACACGCCAAGCATGCCGGCACAGCTACGGTTTACCCAGCGCATTACGTTCGCTGAGAATTTACGCATCGCATGGCGGCCGCCGTAGGCATAGATCGTCATCATCACGCAGTCGATCATTGCGCTGACCAAAGCCAGGATCAGGTATTGCATGGCGATCGGCTTTTCTGGCTGAATAAACTGCGGCAGAAAGGCCGAGAAAAACAGCAGGCCTTTAGGGTTGGACAAACCAACCATCAGGGAGCGCAGGAATGCCGTTTTCCCGGTCGCCGCGGCGGCGCTAGCGTTTACCGCCAAAGCCTTTACCGGTGCCCGCCACAGCACCCAAGCCAGGTAGACCAGATATAACGCACCGCCCCACTTCACTACGGCAAACAACTGCTCAGAGGCCTGCAACAACGCCCCTAGTCCGCAACCGACAGCGCCGATCAGCAACAGATCGGCCAATACCGCCCCCAGGAAACCGTAACTGGCAATACGCATACCGTGGATTGCACCATTGTTTAGCGCCAACAGCATGGAAGGGCCAGGCGTCACCATCACCGCACTGACGGCAATCACGTAAAGCAAAAGCGTAGTTAACTCCATCAACAACTCCGGATAAATGTAAAACTCTCTGCGCCGCTGCATCGCAATACGACAACATCGCTATGGGTGGGGAATATAGGGGATCAGCCCAATGTGATTCAAGTCACATTCTGTTTGGGAGGGGGTAATGGAGCAAGAAATCACCCCAAAAGGCATCAATTCAACAAAAAACAACCAACATGCGGACTTATTGCTCACAAATAACGAACAAATTCACAAAACGTATGAATAAGGCCAAATGCATACAAATTAATTAACTATAATGTTGCAATAATGCAGCAATTTATTGATGAACTCTCGTCTCAAAAAACATATAGTAATAGCAGATTAGTTATCAACGATTTCCCTGGTGTTGTTGTGTTTGCCCCTCATTTTTTGCGGGGCTTTTTTCTTCCCCCTCGCCCCTTCTCCCCACTTGTTACTCCCTTTTTAGCGCGCAGCTAGCTACGTCTCTACCAGTGGTTTACCAATCTATGTGGAGCTATCATCGAGCGATAAAGGTACACTGAACTCCTCCTACCTCTACCCGGTGAAAAAGATGTCTTTCTTTGATGCTTTTAAGCTATTCGGTGACGCCCCCGTTGATGTCACCTGCCCTGAATGCGCAAAAAGTTCGCCGCAAAATCGCAGCAAGGTGAAAAAAAACGTCACACTGATCTGCCCCCACTGTGGACATTATTTCCGTAAACGCGAAGATTGAGACCTTCAACGCGCCTCCCTCTCCAGATTAATGTTTAAGCTACCTGTGCGGTAGTGAGCGAAAGCCGCTCTAACTTTCTCAGGGGTAAACCCTTCTAAGCTGCCTATACGGCAGTGAACCTGCGCTGCATTGACAAACTCGGCTACGAAATTTTCTAAGCTGCCTCTACGGCAGTGAACAGGCTTTCGATTATCGCTATTATGATTATCCGTTTCTAAGCTGCCTATACGGCAGTGAACTGGTTTGAGTTCGGTAAATACGGTTGCCATTATTTCTAAGCTGCCTATACGGCAGTGAACATCGTCGTTAGCAGCATAAGCATGAACATGCATTTCTAAGCTGCCTATACGGCAGTGAACCTAAACCAGAAGGCAGAGGAGAACGTGGCAGATTTCTAAGCTGCCTATACGGCAGTGAACGCTTCAGGATCGCCGGGGTGAGTTCCTCCACTTTTCTAAGCTGCCTATACGGCAGTGAACATAGAACGATTAGAGCGTGAAGCGCTGCAAACTTTCTAAGCTGCCTATACGGCAGTGAACATATCAACAACTCATTCAACGACGCTTGGATTTTTCTAAGCTGCCTATACGGCAGTGAACGTAGCGACTCCGTACAAGCTAACCTATCTAACTTTCTAAGCTGCCTATACGGCAGTGAACATTGATGCCCTGGAAAAACAAGGGCGTACAGATTTCTAAGCTGCCTATACGGCAGTGAACTAGCAACACAGGACAATCGCTGGATCGGGTGATTTCTAAGCTGCCTATACGGCAGTGAACAAGCAGCTTTGCAGCTTATTAAAATCTTTGAATTTCTAAGCTGCCTATACGGCAGTGAACCTAAAGTATTACGAAAATTTAAGGTGTAATCATTTTCTAAGCTGCCTATACGGCAGTGAACCGATAACCACTTGACGCCAGCGGCCTGTTTTATTTCTAAGCTGCCTATACGGCAGTGAACAATGCCCTACTTGCAGCCGCTAAAGCATTACTTTTCTAAGCTGCCTATACGGCAGTGAACTTCGTGATCCTGGCAATAAACTTGCTTTCGTTTTTCTAAGCTGCCTATACGGCAGTGAACTAAATACGGCTGAACCATCGATTCTTCATATTTTTCTAAGCTGCCTATACGGCAGTGAACGACCATTTTCAGCTAAGCAACGTAAGCTCTCATTTCTAAGCTGCCTATACGGCAGTGAACCAGCCTATTCATAGGTGACGAGTCGGCATTCTGTTTCTAAGCTGCCTATACGGCAGTGAACTGTTACATGCTAACGGTAACTAACTGTTAATAAAATAGAATCCCGCCACCCCACCCAAAAACCCTTTTCTAAACATGACTGACCCCAACCTTTAAAATCAATAGGTTAGAATCAGTCATTAAATTAGGGTTAAAACCACGGGATGGTTGCCGTTGCGCTTAGACCATAAGCACTAAATGCCCCCTCTGTTGCGTTATCGCAAATCTTGCCTTGTTCGATAAACAACAAAAAGGTTTGCTCGCTGGATAGACTTTTTAAACGAATAAATGGCAATGCTGAGCGTTTCTCAACGGCATCAGGAATACGCAGACGAGCCTCTTCTTCAGTTACCCATCCCTTGCGAACAGAGCGACGACGTAATCTCTCGGCGCTGCTTTTGAGCTGCACTCGTCGCACTGTACGATATTTTGCATTAGCGGGTATCGGCAGAACTTCGCCACATTCCGTGTAATCCCGTAATCCTTTACGCCAAGGTAAAGTCTCAAAGGCAGTGAGCACCGCTAGAGTGCCATGTAGCCGTAACCTATCGCCCAGTGTTTTACCGGCAGAGGGGAAACTGACGCCTATTTTTCCCTGCCCAGCACTACCTAATGCCCTATGCAACTTGGCAAAGAGTGCTTCCAGTAATTCCGTCGTTGAAAACTCCGGATCCGGCAGCACACGAATCTCGAGGTAATGATCCATACGTCGCCCCTTTATTCGCCTTTCTCGCCAAATACGCCGCCACGGATCAGTATGGCCATGACATAGTGTTGTTGTTCGACTTCTGGCACCTTCCCTTTAGTTACCCAGTTATCCAACAGTGTATAAAAATCCATTTTTTGTTTCGGCTGACGATAGGCTTGCCCCCTGCTGGTCACTGAACCATAGGGTTCCACCGCAATTGGCCCTAATGCCAACTCACCCGCATCGGGGTACCAACTATCGACGGTACGCAACGCATTACCGATTTTCTGCGAGTGCATGGCAGCAATATCATCCACCTGGTACAGCACCTTACTTTTCTTACTGTTGCTATCTAGCACCAGTTCCTGCGATGGGAAAATCTCTTGTCCTTTGCCCAATCGCACGCAGGCTTCCACGCTAAAGAATGCAAAGCTTTCCCCTGCCAAGCCTTGCTCAATTTCCTTGGCCAACTCCGCTAAATCGCCTTTCGGCTGGCTAAACGTACGCAAGCTGTAATCACTAGCGTTGAATTGCCAGGTTTTCTCCTTCCCCTTAACGGTAATAGCAATCTCATCGGCACCAACGCGGTTGCGCCATAGGAAGCGACCATTTGCCAGATTCTCAGCATAACGCCCGGCCAGTTCTTTAAACCCATGCTCTTTGATATAACCTTGGATCACCTTCGCCAATTCGGTTTGGTAATCTTGATCGTTACATACCGAAGGTTGCGATAAATTACCCAACACACGCAGGGTAAAACTGACTTTCAAGGTATCAGTGTCGAACGGCAATGCCGCGACATCCACACGCTGCAAGTTGGGTTTTTGGATTTCGGCATCCAGTTTAGCCGGATCGCTGGCAATCGCATTTTTCAAACGATTGGAAATCGTGCCACGCACCGCTTTCTCTTGAATCGCAATCGGCGTCCATTCAGGTTGTTGCCAGTTACCAGCAAACATAATGGCATCGGAGTTTGCCAATTTACGTTCGAAAGCCAGGACAGATGCAGTCTTTACAGTAGCCATATAGATAATCCTTTAAGTTAATCTTCTTCGTTAAATTGGTAGTCTTCCGTGATGACCGGCACCGCACTACGGCAGAGGTAGTCATCGCCTTGATGATGGTATTGCCATAACAACTGATTCAGATCGGTAATGCGGTGAAGACTGCGCCACTCGCCAATACCATAGACAGGCTCGGCAAAACGAAAAGGCGTTGTTGGATCACGTGATTTCTCGACTTCACCCGGTGCATAGAGTTGAGAGATCGCACGATACCCAGTCTGAAGCGGCACCAGATAACCAGCAGCAGGTTTTGGCTGGTAGCACCATTGAGGATTTTGTTCATCCTGCGCCTGATATTTCAGCGCCGCAAAGTCTAGCCATGCGTCAATTAGCTCCGCCTGTGGGTTACTCTCGCGCAACGTTTGATAATGACTGGTCAGTAACTCAGAACGATCGAGCAAAGCAAATCCGGGTAACAAACGGCGCATCAGCCTACGCAGATCTTCTGGTTTGTCAGGAGTACCCATCACCTTAATCGCGCCAATGTCGGTGATCACGCCGCCGGCCAAGCGCTGGGTTGGACACACCTCGGCAAGGTGCGCTTCCAACGCTTTAGCGCCTTGATCGCCGTTAACGATGGTGCCGTGGCACTCCATCAATAACGAAACCGTGATATGCATCCGCCCTTCCTCGTTGAACGCTGCCGTTTTCGCCTCTTTCGTCAATGGGTTGCGCGTCAAGGCAAAAGCATAATCACGCCCGGATGAATACGCATGGAGCTGCTGCTGATGGCAGACCACACCGCAGTTTGCCAAGGTTAAACCATGGCTCTGCTGCAATTTGCGGGATAATGCATGGCTGTAGCCGAGAAAGTGAGTGATAGCAGGAAAACCATAGGTCAGCCCGGCGATGGCATTGGCGTTCTCCACCCGAACGTGACGTAATACGATCAGCGCGCTCATGCGAAGTCCTCCTTAAACTCTTGCTCAAACTCACGCAGGCGACGTTTAAACAAAGACGTGGTAGACCATTCACGGCGTTCAACCTCGCTAAACCTCATCTCTTCGGTTTTTAACTGGTGATTTAGCCAGACGCCGAAGTCGATAGCGATTTGCTTTTTCCAATCACCACCTTCACGCTCGAACTGGAAATCTTCATCCTGTTTAATCCGCCATGGATCGAGCCACAACTGCTGAGCACGCGAGAGCTGGCACCCTTCTTCCATGCTCCAGCATTGCCAATCTTCCCTGTTTTGGATACCGGCCACATAGCTAAACAAAGTATCGACAATCTCATCCACGAAGGCAGCACGCTGCTGGCGGATCTCTACATTTCGATCCTGCGGATTAAGGCTGCGCAGGTATTGTTTCAACTGCCACACAGCGTCTCTCGCCATAGCCGAGAATGCTTTACGCTCTTGGAAAATAGAGTTCTGGTTCAACGGCGGCTTATTCTGGCTTTGCCATATCGGCGCAGCGCAAGGCAGTAACCAAGCTCGGCCACCGCGTACGCTGTTAAGGTAGGAGATATTTTGCGGCTTGGTACCCCCCATATTTACCACTGCCGTTTTGGGATAAATCACACGGGGATCAGGGTGCCAATCACCAGTTTTGAAGGCTTGGTATATCTCTTTGGAGGCATCGCTAAAGCGCGCTTCGCTGATTCGGCTGTGCATTGCATGAGCCAGCGAGGAAGAGAACAACGGACTCAGTAAATGGTATTCGCCCGGCCCTATCGGGAAATAGATCTGCTTGGCCAAAGTGTGAGAAGAGAGATGTTTATCGGTTAATACCTGCTTGAACCCTGTTACCCACTGTTCCAGTTGTTGAGGATTTTCTGCCAATTCGGCCAGCGGCACAGTGTTGTCGCGACCCAAGCAGGCGATCAGTGACTCACCTTCATATTCCAACTGTAGCAATTTTGCCACGTCCAATGCCGCCGCGTTGCCGACCGCATCAACAGCAGGTTGCGATAATGAGGAAGTAGAAAGAGTATTCGTTGTCTGCTCAAGCGAACCCGAACTGAAAATACTGCTGCCCTTGGCATCGCTGTGAGTAAATTTCAGCGCATGTGTCACCAAACTGATTTGCCCGGCACGGCTAGCAGCATCGGTCAGCCAATTGCGTGGTGCATAGTTTTTCTCTAGCTCCTGCCGCTGCTCTAATGCCGTTTGTTTAGCAACTGCGATCTCTTCGGAATCAGTCAGCACAGCCAGTTTTTTTGCCGTCTCTTTCTCAAGCGCCTCCAACTTGGGCTGTTTTCGACTGGCGATATATTCAACAATTAAAGCGGTTAATCCGTTCTGACTCATACGCCTCCTTACCTCAATGTTATTAGATTATTCATTCGAGTGCGCCAAACACCCCTAACAACGGGTGGAAATGCCATTGATCTGCCTTGTTTTTTCGTAGGTTTATCTCACCGAATCTCTGGCTCACCTCGGGTAGTTCCATCTCCAGCATATCGGCCAGCCCTTGGTAAATTGTGGGGTAGTCCTCCGTGATCCATGCGCCAATCCCTTCGGCGAAAACCACTTCAATCTCGCGAAAGTTATCGCTGGGCTTCCACTGGCCAGGGACAATATCTGGGAATTTAAAGCGCGGCCTATCCACTTCATCTTCCATCCACAGATAATGCGGTTCTTCCTCAGTAGATTGCCGAAACGGGCTCACTCGTTGCTGTTCTGCGCACCAGGTGGCCTGTTTGAGCCACCAGAGCGCAGCGTAATATTTGCCCTCAAGATCCTGTCGCCCCTGCAATACGCTGCGTAAACAGGCATGCTCCAGATCGACCAAATTATCGTGAACTCTCAGTTTCAAAGATTCCTGTACTCGGGGAATTGCACTAATCGTTTCATATTGAGCGGGCTGCAAAGTCTCCGCCAGATCGTGGCTATTGAGTTGTAGCCGGTATTTCTCAGACTCAAACCCTGGCCGATAATAAGCCGGTTTATTACCCTGTAACGCCCTCACGTTTTTTTGCAGAATATGCAGATTTGGCGACGTACAAGGCTTCTGCCGGTGGCGCTGAATACGCCCTGCCAATTGGATCAACGAACGCATTGAACTCGGTTCGGCAATGGCCCAATCGTAATCATGATCCCTACCTACCTCGGCAACGGATGTCGCCAGCACCACAAACAGGTGATGCTGTTCTAGATGATTCGCCAATGCCTGTTTTATTTCTGTGATTTGCCACAGCGCCGTTTCGCAATAACGCGTCAGGGTTTCGTCCAACCGCCGCTCGATGTGTGAACGCATCGCCAATGGATGTTGGCTGTGATAAACACAATAATGAATTCGAGTATTCTCTGGCGCAGGCATGCGCAATAACCGCTGAGCTACCGCCACCAAAGGATTAATATTTGCCATGCGGATCACCCCCAACGACACGGTTTTACCCTCGGGATGTTCTTGATGATGAAGCGTATGTAATTGCCTCATGGCGACCGATAGTGTTTCCGCCACGCTATCCAGTACCGTACTTTTCTGCTGGTTTGTCGATTGCACCGCAATCAACTGTGCACGGCGCAATACCGCGATGTTTTGCAGTTTTGCCACTCGCTGAGCGACAAACGCCTCATGCGCAGCTTTAAAATCTTTCGCACCTTGTATATCGTGCGGGATGGCATCGTTCTCATCAAACCAGGCACAACAGATATTTAATGGCGAATCCGGCTGGCCGCACACTTGCATATAATCAGCACGGCCCGCTTTATATGCATTAAACAACGCCTGAACCAGCGCAGGCGGTAAAGTGGCGGAAGAAAGCAGCACGCGGGAACCTAGCATTCCAGCCCAGTTGACCAGGCGGCATAACGCGGGAAGATCGGCAATATCAAAATCGTCCGGTTCATCCAACACCAGATCGGCAGTCATAAGGCGCAACATCGGTGCAATTTGCTTGCCCCCGCGCACACCCTCGGTCGCACCAATCAGATGGTCGATAGTGGTCACTAATACCGGTGCACTTAATAGCTTGTGCAAGTTGCCACTACCTTGCAACCAACGGCTTAAGCGCCCATCGTCCAGACTGCCACCGTAGCTGACATAGTGATGTTCGGCGAACAGCTCCTCTGCCGAGGCACTGCCTGTACCACGCAGTTCAGCTTTATCATTATTGAGTTGATGCAGTTCCCGCACCGCAGCAGAACCCACTAATACGGCCAGATCGTCATCATCCAACATTAATCTGGTTTTAAGAGCATCGCCGGTTTGCAAGGTTAAAGTGCGAAGCCCTAAAGCAACAGAAAAGCGGCAGCCTGACTTTTCATCGGCCAAGCCATACATAATTCGCGCATTAGCAAACGTTTTGCCGCAGCCCGTAGAAGCCATGTTAACGCCAAAGAAACCTTGCTTAACCGATCGTTCACGCGCGGCACACGCAAGATCATAAGCTTTGTCCTGCCAACGGAACTGCTCTGTCTTACTTCGCTGTTTGAAACCTTTATGACGTGTGATTGCCGGTAATGTGGTGCGGATATGCGGTAAACTTCGCCCCAATAACAACGCGTTCTGCCCCACACCGATATTGTGCTCATCCAGTTGTTGCTTCAATCCACCGGTTAGGCGATCGGTATTGGCATACGCTTGATAATCAGCATCTTGCCAACCTGCCGTCGGCGCTAAAGATGAATAATGATGATCTGCCAACATCAGCACTAAACGCGCCATATGGCTGGTGAAACGTTGTTCCAATACAGCAAATTGCATCAATGAGGGTAATTGCAATGCGCGTTGGGCAAATTTGCGTGCTTTTTCACGCCAGATAGCACTGCGCATTGGCGTGCCATGCGGGAAATCCCATACCGCATAGTGTTCTTCCGTTGTCCAACCTTCAATTAGGCTGTTCGTGGAGTTCCATTCTGCAACCAATTGTGTTGTTAACCAGCCATCCATATCCTTTAACTCTGGCGGGCTCCCACTTTCCTGATCCCTGTTAGGGTAAGCAGGCAAACGGTGATGAGAGACAATCAACCAGGCTATGGTTGTTGCCAGCGGAGGCAAAGAGAGAAATGGATTGATAAAAGCGTCAACGGAGTCCTTTACCAGCGCGGTTATCATCTGGTTTTCATCGCTCTCGTCGATCGCCGCTAACGCCGTTATCCATTGTTTATCGCTACGTTCTCCTACCCAGGCACAAAACAGTCTCAATGAAACCCATTCATGCCGATAGGGTTGGAAATGTTTCCCTTTGCCACGTAATCCATTCTGGAATAAGAAATTAGCCTTACCGAAATCATGAAAAAGCCCGGCAATCCCAGCCATCAACGCAATCGCTTCTACGCTATGCCAGCTATTTTCATCCTGGCTGCGGAGGATATCGCGCTCGGTAGTATTGGTCGGCACCGAACCCTCGGAGTTAAAACGCCGGAGATTGCCCACGATCCATAGCAGCTCGGTCTGATTACCGCCTTTTATCCAGTGACAAGCCACCGCAGTATTGCGCCTGGCGGTTTTACGCAGCAGTTTTCTTAGCGTATTCAGCCCTTCCAGGGTTATAGCCGTTTGCCAGGTTCTATCACCTTTGCGTTCCGCGAACTGATCTAAAATGCGGCGCGTTTCTACTAATGCATTTTTATTGCACTGTGCAATCAGCAAAATATTCACTTGCCCACCTGAGATAGACTTTCCGCCGTTTCTTTCAGCGTATCAATCATCACATCCAGCGCATCCGCTTGTTGAAACCCGCGCAGGCAGCGTTGGCGAAATTCCTGCTCTTCTTCCCCTGCCATAGCGGCAATAAAAGCCTGCGGTAGAATCAAAGCGTCCTTAATCAGATCGGCGATATCAAATACCAGGCCACCGCGCCGGGTTTTACCATGCAGTATCGACAATCCATGTGGCAAACCAATGACCCAAGCCGCTGTAGCAGCAAGCCCATAGGCAAGATAATTACCATGATCTAAAAACCGGTTAGCGATATCTATCCCGCCACCGCGCTTAGCTCTGCTAAACTCGCCATAATTCACACCATTGGCCGCCAGTTTATAGAGCGCCTTGGTCATAACGGCCTCTTGCACCAGGACATCGTTGCTATTTTGGCAGGAAGATAAACGTTGCATAAAGCTGTCTAACACTGGATTAAGCCGTGCCGCATCAATATCGAATCCTTGCTCGCGCTGCATACGTGAAGAAAGCCAGTGAGTGCGGATCTGAGCGATACGCTGTTGCTGAAAAGCAATTGCCGCAGCCAGGCGCTTATCATCATCAAACCAGAAGCTGACCCAGTGCTGTAAATATTCCGTGGGGCGATATTCACTTTGCGATGTTAACCACGAGACATCCACCTCCACTTCATTGGCGGCAAATAAAGGTGTACCTCCGCCGCCACAGAATCCAACCAGCACCCCGGCTTTAGCAAACTCACGCATTGCCGCTTGAGTAACAGAAGTTCCCGTCCCCAACATTACAGCTGTGGTATTAGCGATCGGGATGTTCCAATACAAGGATTGCTTACCTTCATCCGTAACGTATTCCACCCTGCCGCCGTTGACTAGGATCCGACAATGCTGCAGGTAGTAAAGATTCGCACGCTTTGAATGCAGGATGGTTTTTAGATCAGAAGGCGAAAATTGATTTTGCATTAAATGAAAACATCCCTGCTTTATGCCATAAAATCATCCAAGACGTGATTACCTATGACAGATGCCAACGCGATATTGTTGTTTTAACATAATAGGCTCACTGTATAGAGTGATTGATGTTAGATTTTCATTTAATTTATATTGATGATGAATCATAGAGATAGATACAAATCATGAATCATTTATATCAGTTAGCTTAATAATAAAAACAATCTTGGGGTGAAAGTTGGCGGTGCGTCAACCTTCCAAGCTGCCTGTACGGCAGTGAACCAGTATGGGCCGACTTGAGTCACCGGCCTGGTTTTCTAAGCTGCCTGTACGGCAGTGAACGACTGTCTGGTGGCATCGGTGGAGCTGCTTCATTTCTAAGCTGCCTGTACGGCAGTGAACACCTCGGATGGCCCAACTACTTCGCGGTGTCTTTTCTAAGCTGCCTGTACGGCAGTGAACTGATCCGTCACCATGGAACCGGCAGCGTTAACTTTCTAAGCTGCCTGTACGGCAGTGAACTGCCTCAATGTCCAAATCGGTGCCTGGATACTTTTCTAAGCTGCCTGTACGGCAGTGAACCGTTACGTCGTTATTGCGCGAAATTCCTGTGCTTTCTAAGCTGCCTGTACGGCAGTGAACCTGTTCCTCCGGCGTTGCCCGCTCCATAAATATTTCTAAGCTGCCTGTACGGCAGTGAACGCTAAAGGCTATGAAAAAATGTTTCACATGCCTTTCTAAGCTGCCTGTACGGCAGTGAACGGCACCACTTCCGGGATGATTGGCCGGATGATTTTCTAAGCTGCCTGTACGGCAGTGAACCCGGGGGCTTCTGCGGCTTACAGCCTGCGCCATTTCTAAGCTGCCTGTACGGCAGTGAACTGGTGGTGCCATGCTTGTGCTAGCAGCTGCTCTTTCTAAGCTGCCTGTACGGCAGTGAACGGTGGCCTGGTTTTTACGCTGCGGTTCCCGTTTTTCTAAGCTGCCTGTACGGCAGTGAACTGTTACATCCTAGCGCTAATTCTCTGTTACTTAAACAATAACCTTTGAAATCCTCTGGAAAACCCTTTTTCACTCACGCCATTAATTTATTTTAAAATCAATTAGTTAATAACCACCCCAAAATTAGGGTCTAGAACGACACATACTACCAGTCTCATGGATAGATACAGCTTCAGATGATGATTACAGAGCTACCAAGGGTGAATGTGGCTCGTTTTTTATACCACCGTGCGGAAGAGTTTCAGCGGAGAAAAGTTGAACGCAATATTTTTTAATAATGTCGCTGGTCAGGCAGGGATAGACCGACTTATCGGCCCAAGACTTGAATTCAATATCGGTATTACGGATCAGTTGACCGTTAACATACAGCGCGGTTTTGTAAATTCCGGGCAACCTGGAGGCACCTTCGGCGAAACGGCTGAGATAGATCGACTGTACGTCATCAACATTCAAAAAAGACGAGTCGAACTCCAGGCTCTTGGCGCTGGTTTGCGGCGCATTTTCAGTTACCGCATTGACGCTTACCGCCACAAAAATCTATAGCACCACTCCTCCAAAGAGGCGAATAGCTCCCGGATAGCGTAGCGCAAAATTTTGACATCCCGCCGCCTCAAGAGCTTGATACCGGGTCAAGCACTACGACTTTAAAATAATAATACTGATATATTAGCATGTTACTTTATTACAGCATCGAAGGCGTTGACCGCGCCATAGTCATTAACAACACTTCCAGTGATTTTGTTGCCCCCATTTCCAGCCAGATTCAACACCATGCTTGAGCGTGGTGCCACCATGGCGTTGTCGAGTTTTTTGCCATTGACTGACAGGTTCACAAAATTGACATAAAACGGCGTGGGGTTAGTTGCCTGTACTTTACCGCCTTGCGTATTCCAGGTGACGGTTTTATAAGCATCATTGGCATTGCCTTGCAGGCCCGCAGGGCGATAGAACAGCTTGATCCGGGTACGGAAAGCCATTTGCAGACGGTTTTCGTTCGTTTTAGCTTCGCTCTTGGCCGGCACTTCCAGCACATTCAGCCAGAACACTGATTCCTTATCCATTGGCAAGCTTCCGCCAGCATAGCTGATCCGCAGTGTCTGGCCTTTACCCTGCTCCACCCGGTTCATCGGTGGAGTCAGTACAAAGGGAACTTTGATAGCCGCAGGTTTGGCGTTGGGATCACCATTATCTATCCAGCTCTGCAGCAGTACCGGCGAGGGGCCGACATTATTGATTTTGACGCTGACTTCTTTGGCGTCCGACGGATAAATCACCCGTGTGCCGCTGAGTACCACGCTGGCGAGGCTACTGCTGCTGAATAGGGCAATCGCTGCAAAAGTGCCAACCTGACGCGCAATATTGAGAGGAAAAAGTTTCATAAAAACCCCCTGACCCAACGGAATGTAAGAAGGGGGACGACTCCCCCTTCGAAAACTGATTATTGATATTGAATAGAATAGACTACATTGCTGATCACGGTGCCAGCAGTAGTGGCTCCTTCAGCATAATAACGCACTGCATAAGGCAGAGTAGCGCTACCGCTGGTAACATCTTTATACGTGGTGTTGGTCACCTGGTTCGCGTTACCTGCCTGGATCACCGCCTGAGACGCACTGGACGCATCCAGCAGTTGCAGACTGACGTTGGACGCTGTACCGGTCAGGTTTTTTAGGCGACCAGTCACGGAATCTACCGAAGCACCCGCTTCAAAGAAGGCGGAGGCAGTCTGCAGTGTGCCTGAGCAGTTATTCAGTGCCATCACGAAGCCTGTTTCACCGGCAGTTTGGGTCGCGCCGTTCAACTGGTTGGTGCCGACGGTTGGCAGCACGACAGTGGCGTCTGCAGTCTGGCCATCGACTACGACATCACAGGTGTTGGCGGTCAGTTCACCGTTGAAGGTGATGGTACCGGTAGAAGCAGCCTGAGCCAGACCCACTGAACCAAATACTGCAACCAGAGAAGCTACGATTGTTAAGTTTTTCATATTTATTCCTATTTACCTTGCGTCATTAAACTATTAGGTTACCCACGGAGGGTGGATATATTTTTGCAATACATAACTCTATAAATATGGCGAGCATATATCGGCAATCACACAGCATTTGAAATGCAGGACAATAACTGGCGCTATCAAATTAAATGAAGACAAGATACATTCACAAGATATCAATGAACGACAGTTCCTTGTTGAAAGCCATTTCAGCGAACCTTTATCCCTTACCTATCACGAACCATCCGTCTGGTACTGCATACTGCCTTGCTGTTGGAATAAATATTACCGTTGAATGCGGAATATTCTTAGTGAAGTAGTATAAAACGCAGGAAAAATCACTTATAGACATATTAATCAATAAGTTATATAAAATTCTTATATAAAAAAACGCATTTCTTAATTGTTCTAACCGCACTGAAACGCCATATAAGAAAAACAAGAAACCCATTGATATATAAAAGAAAGGTACAACACTAAGGGGTTTTGGCAGCGATACATCGATAGCTCCGCTTACCCGTAGGGTATTTCATTAATCAGTAATAGTTAATCGTAAACGTGACTTTGCCGTTCGCCTTGCCTGGCGAAGTCCCAGAAGCGGTTTGAATATAACGGGCAGCCAATGGAACACGAATTGTCGGACTACCGTCTTTTGGTAGCGTTACTGACTGCTCTGCCGCAAAGTTAAACAGCGACGGCGTTTGGCTGCTATTTCCCCAACCGAGCTGTATCCCCACCCCCGATGCTGCACCGGGTACTGTAGAGTCAATAGCCATAATCCCATTGGCAGCATCAATCACTGAAGTTGTCGGGGTCAATCGCACGCCAATACTATTATTGGTTGAGTTGGCTACCTGCCCGGAGCCGATAGCATAGTCAAACATTAATGTACTGTTGGCGGCATTATAATAACCATAAAAGGTTGGGCAGTTGGTCATGGTGATCGAAGCATCAACCCACGGAGTGGTTGCCCCCTGCCTGGTAAAGTATTGCCGCGTATCGTAACTCCCCAGATTAACATTCACATCTGGCGTAGTGCAGGTCTGGGCTGATACCGTTAACTGCCCCTGAAACTTGATAATGTACGCTTTAATGGGAAGCCCGGTTGTCGCCGGATAACTTATCGGATTCACAACCGAGAGTGCGGCAGTTGGCAATGTCGTCGCATTGAGGGTGTAACTACCCGGTGTAATAGCGCCAATTTTGATCAACGTTGCATAGATCGTTCTGTTAGACAGAAAAGGTTTATAGGATCCCCCTGTCACCAGGCTGTTCACATCCGCCGGAAACTGATAGTTAGGTTTGCCTAATATGGCTGCATCACCATTATTATTGCGGGAGATGGCAATTCCTACCCCTGGGATACTGGTCTGATAGACAGCGCCACCGAAAGGACTACCCACCCAGTTGGCGAGGGGAAGAGGTGCCTGCTCAACTGTCCACGCAATGTTAAGCCACATTGAGGTATCCGTCGGCGAGTCACAGGACATCACCGAGAGGCCGGTAGCACCACTCACCCATCGGCCCTGATAAATCACCGTTCCGACTGGAAGATCACTCCCCGCCGAGATCGCTGCAGGAGACAGAGTCACATTATCGGTACGTGGGGAGCCATTCATCGGTGAACAGACTACCGCAGCCCAGGCACTATTGCTGGCGGACATGAGCAAAAGCACCCCTATCGTACCCTGTATTATCCCCTTCATTTTTACCTCTGGCGCTAAAGGCTCACTACGTTTGTCATTTTCAATGTCAGAACCCGATGCCAAGCCAGTTTAAGACCACCATATTAGCTGCGCGTCGTGGCTTTCAAGCTGACATTAACGAAACCCGTCACGTTGAGTAAGCAGGCAAGATAAAGCCTTTTGAATGCGACAGAACCGGCAAAAGTGCCAATCTGACACGCCATATTTTGAGAAAAAGCTTCATCAAAACTCCTGGCCCAACGGGAGTTAAAAAGGGATGAGTCCCCTTCAACAACTCACTATTGATACTGATTAGAATAGACTACATTGCTGATCACGGTGCTGGCAGCGGTGACTCCTTCAGCATAAGGTAGGTTTCAAACCTTCCCATATAGCTGCGCTCCTCCAATATGCAGCACTCGGTTTTATGCAACCGATTCTTAGTCTGCGCTATTTTTGAAGTGCCTAAAGCCCATAAATTAGATCACCAATGTTGACTTAGCTGCCCAAATACTTCCTTATATTGCAGCTTTGTTGTCTCCTACCGGGAGACCAAGATTATCCAATAGCCAACTTGCTACGTTGGTGAACTAGCTGTGTTTAAAGGAATAAATATCAATGTCTTTGATTGAAATAGCTGCGAGTAGCACTTACGCCGCTTCAGTATGGATGGCTGCCCGTAATAATGTTCATACTTGGTGGATAGGCATTATTGGTTGCCTACTCTACGGGTGGGTATTTTTCTCTGTTCAGCTCTATGCCGATGTCACACTTCAGCTATTTTTCATTGCCAGTAGCATCGCAGGTTGGGTGAACTGGCTAACTGGCAATCAAGGTAAGGCAATCCATATCCGTAAAACCCCAGGGTGGTTGCTTGGCGGTTTTGCCCTGGCAGCCTTGCTGGTATCCTCTTGTTATGCCTATGTGCTTCACACTTATACCAACGCCTGGTCTCCCTGGCTCGACTCCTTGATCATGACATTCAGTATCATGGCGCAGTTTATGCTGATGGGGAGAAGGATCGAGAACTGGTATGTGTGGTTGCTGGTAAATACTATTGCGGTACCGCTTTACGCTTCACGTGAGCTTTACATCACGGCGATCCTCTATCTCATCTTCTGGTGTAATGCCTGGTACGGCCTTTATCAATGGCGTCAGGAGCTGAAAGCAAGATGAAACGCTTTGCTACTGGGCTGATCGTGGGCAAGTTTGCACCATTACATCATGGCCATGAAATACTGATTAACACCGCACTTGATGCATGCGAGAAGCTGGTCATTATCAGTTATTCCTTACCTGAACTCCCCGGCTTCGGCCCTGCTAGACGGCAGGCCTATCTACAGACCCGTTTTCCACAAGCACACATTCTGGTGATAGAACCCGAGGACGCTTTAGCTTGGGGCATTGGCCAGATGCCCCATAATGAAGGCGATGACGATTCACACCGCCATTTCGTCGCGTCATTGTGCCTACAGCACCTAAACATAATTCCTGAAGCCGTATTCACTGCCGAAGATTATGGCTCTGGATTTGCTCAGGTGCTTAGCAAACGTTTTCAACGGCAGGTTTCACATGTACGTCTGATGCGCGAGCTAGGGCCCGGAGCCGTGTCGGGAACACTGATTCGATCAGACATTCATCAATATCGACACCTGATGGCACCTGAAGTGTACGCCCATTTTGTTCACCGCATCTGTATCCTGGGCGGGGAATCTACGGGCAAGAGTACCTTGAGTATCGCATTAGCTACTGCACTGGACACTGTGTCGATCTGTGAGTATGGCCGCGAACGATGGGAACAAAGAAAGGGACATCTGATTTTCGAAGACATGCTGCATATTGCACATACCCAGACCTTATGGGAGATGACTGCATGCCCAAATCGCTATTTAGTTTGTGATACTTCACCGCTGACAACGTTATTTTACTCGTTGGCCATGTTTGGTAGTGCAGACCCTGCATTGGAGGAGTTAGCCTGCCGACATTACGACACAGTCGTGCTTTGTGCTGACGATTTCGCTTTCCATCAGGATGGCACACGCCAGGATGAGTCATTCCGTCAACGACAACAGCAATGGTATATCGAAGAGTTGACCAGACGTGGCATTCCCTTTTTATACGTTACTGGCAGTGTGACACAGCGAGTAGAGCAGATACTTGATCATCTTTCTCCCTCTAAGGTTTCGATTATTTGAACACAGAGTGTTACTACAAAGACACTGTTAGCTGGATAATCACGATAGTATAAAAATCTGCTTTATTTTTTCGTTTACGCTGCACATCTCTGACTTCCTAAGCGTCCTTCAGTTCGATGGTTTAGCCCGCCTCGTCGGGGACACAAAGAACGGGAGCCCTCAGGCTCCCGATATTCAATAGTGAATTTTTGATTTATTGGAAATTCAGCATGAAACCAGCTGCAGCCTGATAATCACCCGCTTGAATATTTCCCGGCACACCATCTCCCTGAAGGTAAACGGTAAAAGGAAGGATGTTATTACCATTCTGGAGCGAAAAGTTTTTGCTGGGTTTTCCCAGTTCAAGCACATTTCCTGCCCCGTCGGTCAATGCAACACTGGCACCGCTAGCCGTACCTGTAATGCCAAGACGGCCATCCTTTCCTTCCGCGCCAACGAAAGTAACGGTTACACTATTACCGCCAGAAACTTCACAATCTTCCAAGCGAATATTGAAATGTTGTACAGTCGACTTGCCAGAGCCATTGTTTTCAAGCAGTGCGGCATCGGCCACCTGCCCTAACGTAACCGTCTGGTCAATGGACTCAGGTGCTATAGCGCAAGATGTTTGCGTCTTAATAATGCTGCCTGACACGGTCATTCTTCCACTACCTTCGGCCATCACCGCCGAGCTAAAAGCGAAGGTTGTTAAAAATAGTACAGCGAACAAGTTTTTAACTTTCATAATAAAACCCCTTATTAAAAAACAATTGCATCGAATGTGCATGTCAATAATCGCATTTCATCAGAAAATTAAAATTCATTTACGTTGTGTCAGCGACAGGCAAAAATTAATTTAATCCAGCCTGGTTTCGTGCGTTTTTTAGTCAATTTTTGTACAACCTAAAACGTGGGGGGAAATATTTATTGAGGGCAGTCGCGGCTATTGGTGTATCCACTTGCTGAACATAGTTCACTCATGACCATCATCATAATTGAATTTGCCACTCCATTCTTATATGTTACTAGCAGAGTGACACAACGGCTAACGTAGATTCGTGACTATTTTCTTTTTACCAACAGGTTTTGAAATGACTAAATCCACAAGGTCAAAATACCAGCTTCAATGCTAGCCGGATTTAATTGATAATAGAGGAGAACGTTTAAAGGCTCATTTTTGTAGCAGTGAGAGGCACCAACTGCCCCGGTTGTTTTTTTGCTGGAGTTTATCCAGTCACTGTTTCCACTCTGCAAGTCGCTGGTATCGACACGCCGAGCAACTCCTGCAATGTCACTCAAGCTTTTCTCCAAGCGTAAAAAAACCACCAGAAGGTGGTTATAGGCAGGATTTTATTCCTTCTGTTCGTTTTTTTACTCCTCGCCACGGATCCAGTGAACCTCTCAGCGAGTAGAAATCAATCTTGGTTATACCGCCATCACTATAGACATCTGCATTATCCGCTATCGAAATAATGCTGTAATACTTCCCTGTTTTCTGTGATGAAACAGGCCCTCCCCCGGTTAACTTACCTTGCCACGCAGCCAAGATACATTCCTGCGTCTCCTGAACTCCGTTAGATGTCGTAAAAGAGGCAACAATCTCTTGATCTTCTCTATAAGTGTAGGGGTTGACGCACCCCGTGATAGTTATCACCGCTAACGTCAGAAGTAGTTTCTTCATATCCATATCCCTTTAGTATTTTGACCGAATAGTATCAGGATATTGTTAACAGAAAAATAAATATCCTCCGGCATAGCCGGAGGTTTTTCATATGCGCCTATAAGGCTCTGTTGCCAGCCGCGCCCTAACAGGCGCATTGCGAGCTGACATTTGCATTTATGGATTACTTACTGCCCGTAAACGGGCTACCCGGATAGGGGATCGACAACTGCTCACCCATTTTATCCTCTTCCAGTTGGTGCTTTATGTATTCTTGTATCCTGGCTGTATTTTTACCAACCGTATCAACGTAATACCCTCGGCACCAGAACTCCCTGTTACGGTATTTGAACTTCAAATCGCCAAACTGCTCATAAAGCATCAGGCTACTCTTTCCCTTCAGGTATCCCATAAAGCCCGACACACTCATCTTGGGCGGGATTTCCAGAAGCATATGGATGTGATCCACACAACATTCCGCTTCCAGAATATTCACGTTTTTCCATTCACACAGCTTTCTTAAGATACTGCCAATCGCTTTACGCTTTTCCCCGTAGAACACCTTTCTTCGGTACTTCGGCGCAAATACTATGTGATATTTACAGTTCCATCGCGTGTGCGCTAAGCTCTTTTCGTCCCTCATAGGGACCCCCTTTTGATTTCTTGTTGAACCTTTGCAGTTGCCAGACCGCAAACTGTTTTAACAAATCAAAAGGGGTTTTTATAACTGGCTCAAAGCTGAAAGCTTTACGGAACCTCCAGCCTAGCTGGAGGTTTTCTGTGCACAAAAAAAACGGGAACCATCAGGTTCCCGTTATCATTCAACACTAAATCACACTTACATGTGTTTAACGATAGCGTCGCCAAACTCGCTACATTTCAGCAGCTTAGCGCCTTCCATCAGGCGTTCGAAGTCGTAAGTCACGGTCTTGGCAGCGATAGCGCCTTCCATGCCTTTAACAATCAAATCAGCAGCTTCGAACCAACCCATGTGGCGCAGCATCATCTCAGCGGACAGGATGATGGACCCTGGGTTCACTTTGTCCTGGCCAGCATACTTAGGTGCGGTACCGTGGGTAGCTTCAAACAGCGCACAGTCGGAACCGATGTTGGCACCAGGGGCAATACCAATACCGCCAACCTGAGCTGCCAGGGCGTCAGAGATGTAGTCACCGTTCAGGTTCATACAGGCGATCACGTCGTATTCAGCCGGGCGCAGCAGGATTTGCTGCAGGAAGGCGTCGGCGATCACGTCTTTAACCACGATCTCTTTACCGGTGTTCGGGTTCTTGATTTTCAGCCATGGGCCGCCGTCGATCAGTTCACCACCGAACTCTTCACGTGCCAGTTCGTAGCCCCAATCCTTGAAGGCACCTTCGGTGAACTTCATGATGTTGCCTTTGTGAACCAGCGTCACTGAATCACGATCGTTGGTGATCGCATATTCGATGGCCGCACGAACCAGGCGTTTGGTGCCTTCTTCGGAACAAGGCTTAACGCCAATACCGCACTGCTCTGGGAAACGGATCTTCTTCACGCCCATTTCGTCACGCAGGAACTTGATCACTTTGTCGGCTTCTGCAGAACCCGCTTTCCATTCGATACCGGCGTAGATGTCTTCGGCGTTTTCACGGAAGATCACCATATCGGTCAGCTCAGGCTGCTTAACCGGGCTTGGTGTGCCCTGGTAATAACGTACCGGGCGCAGACACACGTACAGATCGAGTTGCTGGCGCAGTGCAACGTTCAGAGAACGAATACCGCCACCCACTGGCGTAGTCAGTGGGCCTTTGATCGCTACGCGGTAGTCACGAATGAGTTCCAGTGTTTCTTCCGGCAGCCACACGTCTTTCCCGTAAACGTGGGTGGATTTTTCACCGGTATAGATTTCCATCCAGGAGATTTTACGTTCGCCGTGGTAGGCCTTTTTAACCGCTGCATCCACCACGTGGATCATGGCAGGAGTAACGTCAACGCCAATACCGTCACCTTCGATGAACGGGATGATAGGGTTATGCGGAACAACCAGTTTACCCTGGGCATCAACCGTAATCTTTTTACCTTCTGCCGGAACAACTACTTTGCTTTCCATCAACCTCTCCTTTCTGTCTTCAAGCGCAATTTTTGTTAATGCTTTGTAAGATGCGTGTCAATACTACTTGAATATTCAGCTCGCGCCAATCCGAAACGGATTAGGCTATAATGCGCTTAACATTCGAAATCTCAAAGACCATGACTAAATTCTCTGTTAAAAATCACCAAGTTAAACGATTCAGCCGCAGTAAACCCGCAGCACGCCAGAAATCGCAGGCGCCGCGGCGAGTGGTTATCTTCAACAAACCCTTTGATGTGTTACCACAGTTTACCGACGAAGCCGGCCGCGTCACTCTGAAAAAATTCATTCCTTTCAGCGATGTTTATGCCGCCGGGCGACTCGATCGCGACAGCGAAGGCTTACTGGTGCTGACCAACGACGGTAAGCTACAGGCGCAGCTAACCCAGCCCGGCAAACGCACCGGTAAGATTTATTATGTGCAGGTGGAAGGCGAACCCCAGGAGAGCGATCTGGCTGCATTGCGCCTTGGCGTTACGCTGACCGATGGGCCAACCCTGCCCGCCGGAGCGGAGCTGGTCGAAGAACCAGAATGGTTATGGCCACGTACTCCGCCCATCCGCGAACGCAAGACCATCCCCACCAGTTGGCTGAAAATCACGCTCTACGAGGGCCGGAACCGCCAGGTGCGTCGCATGACGGCACATATCGGCTTCCCTACCCTGCGCCTGATTCGTTACAGTATGGGCAATCTTTCCCTGGGGAGCTTGCAACCTGGGGAATGGCAGACCGTCGATTCACTATAAGGAACCGCCATGTTTAAGCCGCACGTCACCGTTGCCTGCGTGGTTCATGCCGCCGGTAAATTTTTGGTGGTCGAAGAAACCATCAACGGTAAAGCCCTGTGGAATCAACCGGCTGGCCATCTCGAAGCGGATGAAACGCTGGTCCAGGCCGCCGAGCGCGAGTTGTGGGAAGAGACCGGCATCCGCTCCACGCCGCAGTCTTTCCTGCGGATGCATCAGTGGATCGCGCCAGACCGCACGCCGTTTTTGCGCTTCTGCTTTGTGATTGAGCTGGAGCAGCCGCTGCCCACCGAGCCGCAAGACGATGACATCGACTGCTGTCTGTGGCTGACCGCCGAGCAGATCCTGGAGGCTGAAAACCTGCGTTCACCGCTAGTGGCCGAGACGATCCGTTGTTATCAGCAGCCGGAACGCTACCCGTTGTCGCTGGTTGCCAGCTTTAACTGGCCGCTTTAACGGCAAATAAGGGCCGTGCGCGCAGGCGGCCAACGTGGTAAAATCCTGCGCTTGTTTTTTATCGCACAGTACGTGTTCAAGTTCGTGAGATCCCCATGTCAGACAACAGCCAGAAAAAAGTGATCGTCGGAATGTCCGGCGGCGTCGACTCTTCCGTTACCGCCTATCTGTTACAACAACAGGGCTATCAGGTCGCTGGGTTGTTCATGAAGAACTGGGAAGAAGATGACGACGAGGAATACTGCTCGGCCGCCACCGATTTGGCCGATGCGCAAGCCGTCTGCGACAAGCTGGGCATCGAGCTGCATACGGTGAACTTCGCGGCGGAATACTGGGACAACGTGTTCGAGCTGTTCCTTGAAGAGTACAAGGCAGGCCGTACCCCTAACCCGGATATCCTGTGCAATAAAGAAATCAAATTCAAAGCGTTCCTGGAGTTTGCGGCTGAAGATCTGGGGGCGGATTTTATCGCTACCGGTCACTATGTCCGCCGCCAGGACGTGGACGGCAAAAGCCGCCTGCTGCGCGGCGTCGACGGTAACAAAGACCAAAGCTATTTCCTGTATACCCTGAGCCACGAGCAGGTCGCACAAAGCCTGTTCCCGGTCGGTGAGTTGGAAAAGCCAGAGGTACGCCGCATTGCGGAGCAACTGGAACTGGTTACCGCCAAGAAAAAAGACTCTACCGGCATCTGCTTTATCGGCGAACGTAAATTCCGCGACTTCCTGGGCCGCTATCTGCCAGCACAGCCAGGCCCAATCGTTAGCGTCGACGGCCAAACCATCGGCGAGCACCAGGGCTTGATGTACCACACCCTCGGCCAGCGTAAAGGCTTGGGCATCGGCGGTATGAAAGACAGCAGCGAAGATCCGTGGTACGTGGTAGATAAAGACGTCGCCAACAATATTCTGGTGGTCGCTCAAGGCCACGAACATCCGCGCCTGATGTCTATCGGCCTGATCGCCCAGCAGTTGCATTGGGTGGATCGCCTGCCGTTGACACAACCTCTGCGCTGTACGGTTAAAACCCGTTATCGCCAGCAGGATATTCCCTGCACCGTGACGCCGCTAGACGCCGAGCGCATCGAAGTCCGCTTCGACGAGCCGGTCGCAGCCGTCACCCCAGGCCAGTCCGCCGTGTTTTATCAGGGCGATATCTGCCTGGGCGGCGGCATTATTGAACAGCGTATACAGGAGTAACCGTGGCGAAGAATTATTACGACATCACGCTGGCCATGGCCGGGATTAGCCAAGCGGCCCGTCTGGTACAGCAGTTGGCGCACGAAGGGCAAATGGATGGCGAAGCCTTCCATACCTCACTCAACAGCCTGTTGCAGATGGATCCGCCTTCTACCCTGGCGGTGTTCGGCGGTGAAGAGCGTAACCTTAAGATGGGCCTGGAAACCTTGATTGGCGTACTCAACGCCAATAACAAAGGCCCGGCTGCCGAACTGACCCGCTACACCATCAGCCTGATGGTGCTGGAGCGCAAGCTGAACGCCAACAAAACGGCGATGAATACGCTCGGCGAGCGCCTGAGCCAGTTGGAGCGTCAGTTGGCGCATTATGAACTGGGTTCAGATACCATCATCAGCGCCCTGGCCGGTATCTATGTCGATGTCGTGGCACCATTAGGGCCACGTATTCAGGTAACAGGTTCACCCGCCATCTTGCAAAATCCGCAGGTGCAGGCCAAGGTTCGTGCCACCCTGCTCGCCGGTATTCGTGCCGCCGTGCTGTGGCAGCAGGTTGGCGGTAGCCGCCTGCAGTTAATGTTTTCCCGTAATCGTCTGCTCAAGCAGGCGCAAAATATCGTTGCTCATTGTTAAACTTCCCAGGAGTTGCTACCGATGGAATTATCCTCACTGACCGCCGTTTCCCCCATTGATGGACGCTACGGTGATAAAGTCAGCGCACTGCGCACCATTTTCAGCGAGTATGGCTTGCTGAAATTCCGCGTGCAGGTTGAAGTACGTTGGCTGCAAAAACTGGCCGCTTGCGCAGAGATCAAAGAAGTTCCCGCTTTTGACGCCGACGCAAACGCTTACCTCGATAAGATCGTCGCAGAATTCAGTGAAGAAGACGCCCAGCGCATCAAGACCATCGAGCGCACCACCAACCACGACGTGAAAGCGGTGGAATACTTCCTGAAAGAGAAAGTGGAAGCGGTACCCGCTCTGCACGCCGTGTCCGAGTTTATCCACTTCGCCTGTACCTCTGAAGACATCAACAACCTGTCCCACGCGCTGATGCTGCATACCGCGCGTCAGGATGTGGTGTTGCCGCACTGGCGCAAGATCATCGAATCCATCAAAGGGCTGGCGCTGGAATATCGTGATATTCCGCTGCTGTCACGTACCCATGGCCAACCCGCTACCCCGTCTACCGTGGGTAAAGAGTTTGCCAACGTGGCCTACCGGATGGAGCGTCAATATCGCCAGTTAGAGCGCGTTGAGATCCTCGGTAAAATCAACGGCGCGGTGGGCAACTACAATGCCCACATCGTGGCCTATCCGGAAGTGGACTGGCACCGTTTCAGCGAAGAGTTTGTCACCTCGCTGGGGGTGACCTGGAACCCGTACACCACCCAGATCGAGCCGCATGACTATATCGCCGAGCTGTTCGACTGCGTGGCGCGTTTCAATACCATCCTGATCGACTTTGACCGTGATATCTGGGGTTACATCGCCCTGAACCACTTCAAGCAAAAAACCATTGCCGGTGAGATCGGTTCTTCCACCATGCCGCACAAGGTTAACCCGATCGACTTCGAGAACTCCGAAGGCAACCTGGGCCTGGCTAACGCGGTACTGGGCCATCTGGCTAGCAAACTGCCGGTTTCCCGCTGGCAGCGTGACCTGACGGACTCCACGGTGCTGCGTAATCTGGGCGTGGGCCTGGGCTATGCGCTGATTGCCTATCAGGCCACCATGAAAGGTATTAGCAAGCTGGAAGTGAACCGTGCGCACCTGCTGGATGAGCTGGATCACAACTGGGAAGTGCTGGCCGAGCCGATCCAGACCGTGATGCGCCGCTACGGCATCGAAAAACCGTATGAGAAGCTGAAAGAGCTGACCCGTGGCAAACGCGTGGATGCGGCAGGTATGCAAACCTTTATCGATAGCCTGGAACTGCCAGAAGACGAGAAAACCCGCCTGAAAGCCATGACGCCAGCTAACTATATTGGCCGCGCCACCACCATGGTTGACGAGCTGAAGTAAGCGTCTTCCCTTGTATCTTTAAAGGCTCTTTAGTTACCCGCCCAAGGGCGGGTAAACTTTAACCGAGCTGAACCTGATCCCACAGCCGGATCACCTATGAAACAACAAGCCGGCAAGATCAGCGACCCTACGCAGCGAAAAGATTATCTTGCCGTTTTATAGTGAGCTATCTGTGAAACGCCGCCCTTTATGGTAGAAAACTCGATCGTGCTCACCGATTGGTCTTAGTACGCGGCAGGGAACGCCCACAGCAACCACGTCTGCAGGCACATCCTTGGTCACTACGCTTCCAGCACCAATAACGCTGTTACGACCAATGGTAACGCCAGGGTTAATGATGACCCCACTCCCAATCCAGACATTATCTTCAAGGGTTACGGGCAAAGAAAACTGCTGGCCGGTAATCCGCACCGCAGGATCCACCGGGTGCCCCGTGGTAGATATCGTGACATTCGGTGCAATCATCACATTATCGCCAATCTGGACCTTACCGTCGTCCACCACAACCAGATTAAAGTTGGCATAAAAGTTTTCCCCAATAGCGATCTGGCTACCATAGGCAACATGCAGTGGCGGCTCAATCCAAAAGTTCTTGCCAATCCTTCCCATCAGTTGTTGGATCAGCGCTTCACGTTTTGTTCGCTCTGAAGGCCGCGTATGATTAAAGTCATAAACCAATTCTTTTCCGCGCAGGCGCTCTTCTGCCATACCTTCATCCATATCAGTGTATAAACACCCACTGGCTAACTTTTCCCGTTGCGTCATCATCGCATTATCCTTGTCGTTGACTATGCCATATCCCTTACGGCTTCAGGTTCACGTTTAAAAGCTGACAGCGGCCCACGTCCCGACAAAGTGAAGACTGATATCAGAGTAAACGTTAGCGCAATAAGCCCCAGAATAAGGTAGGTTCCGTGGAAGCCGACTTTTTCATACATGTTCCCGGCAAAGACCGACATAAACATGATGGCTAATTGTTTAAAGAAACAGAAGCAAACCAGATAAATAGTGGCAGAGAAACGCACCTCAAATACCGAAGTGATATATTTAAAACAGCCGACGATCAGGAACGGAATTTCAAACATATGCAAGGTTTTCAGAATAACCACTTCTAACGGCGTAGAGGCAAATGAAGAGCCGATAATACGTACAGACATGATTAGCCCCGCGAGCAACAGCGCATTTTTCCCACCGATACGATTCACAATGAGCGGTGCAAAAAACATGATTGAGGCATTCAGCAACTCCCCCATCGTGGTGACATAACCAAAAACACGCGTTCCTTGATCGGTAGAAGAGAAAAACGAAGTGAAAAAGTTGGCGAATTGCTGATCAAACACATCATAGGTACAGGAAACGCCTACCACGTACAGGGCTAAAAACCACAGTTTTGAGTCTTTCAATAATTCGAACGCCAAGCGTAAATTAAATGGCTTGGTGTTAGCGCCCAATTTGTCAGCAACCTGGGCGGTACTGCCGGTTTCAGGCTTGGCGATAAGTAACAGGATCGCCAGTATCACGGCACAACCAGAGCCTAACCAGAATACAAATTCGTTGTTGATGGTAAACATGATGCCAACCACAGAGGCACACAACGCCCAGCCCACACAGCCAAATAAACGCGCGCGGCCAAATTCAAACGAGCTACGGCGGCTTACTTTCTCTATATACGCTTCAATAGCCGGCGCACCTCCGTTATAAATGAAGCCAAGATAAATCCCACCCGCAATGGAGCCTAAAACAATATTGGTGCGTAGTAACGGGCCAAAAACATAGATAAAGAACGGCGCAAACAACACCAGCATCCCTGTGATTATCCACAGCAAGTGTTTTCTCAACCCCAGTTTATCCGACAGCAAGCCAAATATCGGCTGAAACAGTAATGAGAAGAAGGAGATGCTGGCAAAGATAATGCCGGTATCGCTTTTACTGACCTGGTTGATGTCATGCAGCCAGATAGGGAAAAACGGAAAATAGGCGCCCATGATGAAGAAGTAGAAAAAGAAAAACAGCCCAAACATCCAGAAGTTAGTGTTTTTTAAATAGTACATGCGAACTCCTTGTGCAAAACCCAAGCGCGTTTGAGCTCATACTCAAGTACGCGACATTATTTATATTTTCATCAGGTAGGAGATAGATACTTTTCCGTATTTTAAATACTCGAGTTGCGGGAAGGTGCTAAACCCACGCCCCCAGTCACATAGATAACCATGTGACTGGGGTAAACAAGTGCAACTAAGAATCCATCCTGTGATGAATAAGTATTATCCGCCGTACTGCCAAACCAACTTATAGTTATAGTGCTCAGCATCCAAGATAAAATCTGGGCTCACACTCGGGCTCCATGAGTCATCACCGCCGACCCCCATATGGAAACCATCTATATTGACCCAAACCCCCTGCTCCGCACGCAACAAATGGTTATGCGAGGTATCAGCCAATTGTTGCTGGCCATATTGGCTGAGACCAAAGTGGAAATCCCCCTGCCACTGCCAGTGGCCAAAATTCAGTTGCCGAGTATTGCAACGCAATCCATTCTCCGTTGGGAAAATGTATGGCGTATGTAGCTCAGAAAGCGGTAACGTCCACCGCCCAAGCTGAGCGGAAAGCTGGCGGTCAGGGTAGTTTTCGTGTGGGCCTAACCCCAGCCACGTTGCGCGTTCAGCAACCTCCGCAAGTTGGCAGCTCAAGCCAATCCGCGCCGGCGCTGGAATTCCATGGGCTACATCAACGTTGACATCAATATGCAGTTTACCCAGGCGGTTAATCAAAAAGGTCTTGCGGCTGATAAACATGATGTTGTTTTGGTAGGTATAAGCATGGGCTGTGCAGATCTGCACGCCTTGGGAAATCGCATCAACTTCACATTGCAGTAGGCGCGTTTCTAGCGCGTACATACCAGCCCTCTTCCAACGTTCTACCCACGCATTAGGATCGATGTGGGCGGCATCGCTCACCCCAATGTCATTATCAAGCGGTGCACGGGTAAAATTGTCGCGTAACGGCGTCAACAGAGCGGCTTTTTCACCCTGCCACCACTGCTCAAGCAAACCGGTTTGCCGATTGAACTGCCAGCGCTGTGTCCCCCACTCAATGCTGAAAGCGTCATCATGCTCGTTCAACCGAGGTGACTGCGCCTGAACGTCACTGTGGTCGGTTGGTAAGGTTAATGGTCGAGATAAACGCCACTGGTCCCAGGCACAACGATGATGTTCTACAGACCATGCTGTTGCCTTGATTTGGCGAACCTCCACGTTCAACCACAGTTCACCGCTCTCTTTCAGTTCGGGAATGTCACCCAGTACGATTTTCTGCGTACCCTGCGCCGCTAATGACAGTTCAATCTCGCCCTGTGCAATAGCTTTCCCGTCCAAGGCTACATTCCAATAAAGCCGCTCGTTATCGCTGGTACGGAATAAATACTCACTGTTTACTTCAATCGTTAACGGCTGCTGTTCGAGCATTTGGAACTGATAAAACTGCTGGGCACGTTGCGCTTCAAACAGTGCCGGGTGCGGACTGCGATCGGGGAATACCAACCCGTTAAGACAAAATTGGCGGTCATTAGGCGTATCACCGAAGTCGCCGCCGTAGGCCCAGTATGATTGACCATCATCGGCAAGACGCGTCAGACCTTGGTCGACCCAGTCCCAGACAAAGCCCCCCTGCAGTCGCGGATGTTTACGAAAAGCCTGCCAATAACGATCAAAACCGCCAAAGCTATTGCCCATGGCATGGGCGTACTCGCACAGGATCAGCGGACGCTGTTCGTCGGGTAAACCGATCCACTTGCTGAGCGACCATTTGGGTACCGCTGGGAAGGGTTGATCCTGCTCAACCCTTGCGTACATCGGGCAGATAATATCCGTTGCGGCTGTGTTGGCTCCGCCGCCTTCATACTGTACCGGACGGGTAGGATCCTCGCTTTTTATCCAGCGGTACAGAGCATCATGGTTGCCCCCATGGCCAGATTCATTGCCCAATGACCAGATGATAATACAAGCGTGGTTACGGTCACGCTGCACCATACGCGTAACGCGCTCGCTCATGGCGGGTAGCCAGAGCGGATCGTTGCTTAGCCGGTTCATCGGCTGCATGCCGTGGGTTTCAATATTAGCCTCATCCACTACATACAGGCCGTAGCGATCGCACAGCTTGTACCACAGCGGGTGGTTCGGATAATGGGAACAGCGCACAGCGTTGAAATTATGCTGCTTCATCAGCAGGATATCCTGACGCATGGTGGCTTCATCCATGACTTGACCATGCTCTGGATGGTGCTCATGCCGGTTGGTGCCACGTATCAATAGCGGCTGTCCGTTAAGCTTTAGCAAGCCGTTGCTGATCTCAATCTGTCGGAAACCCACATCATAGGCTTCAGCCTCCACCAATTCACCGGTTGGGGAGAGCAACTTGACCACTGCACGATACAGTGCTGGCGTCTCTGCACTCCACAAGGCGGGTTGATCCACCGACAAACGCAGAGTCGTGCGCTCATCATAAGCGCCGCGCTCATCGATAATCTCGCTGCCGAAGTCCTGCATTTTCTCGGCGATCAGAGCATCTTTACGCCACAGTTGCACCTGCACCCGGTGTTGTTGTGGCTGATGAGCTCGCACCTCTACCACCAACTCCCCTCGGCGGAAACTGTCGCTTAATGGCGTGGTAATAGTGATATCGCTCAGATGAGTGGCGGGTTTATGCAACAGGCTGACATCGCGAAAAATCCCGCTCATGCGCCACATATCCTGATCTTCCAGATAACTGCCGTCGCACCAGCGTAATACCATCACCGCCAGCCGGTTTTCCCCTGGAACCAAAACATCGCTGAGATCGAATTCAGCAGGTAAACGGCTGTCTTGTGAATAGCCAACCCAGTGACCATTGCACCACAGATAAAACGCAGAATTGACACCGTCGAAAATAATCCGGGTCTGCCCCTGCGATAGCCACCCATCATCGACATTAAATGTGAGCGAATAACATCCTGTAGGATTTTCTACCGGGACGAAGGGTGGGTTAACCGGGATCGGATAGGTGACGTTGGTATAAATCGGTGCGTCATAGCCTGCCAATTGCCAGTTTGACGGCACCTGTATTTCATCAGCGTTATCCAGATCGCTCTGTAGCCAGGTCTCCGGCACCCGTTCTGGCTGACTAAAATAGCTAAACTTCCAGGTCCCATTTAATGAAACAGACTGCGCTGAAGCTCTATCTTCTCTGGCATCTTGCTCATTGCGCCAGCTTTGAAATGGCGGGTGTACTGGTAGGCGACGGTATTGCGTACAGGCAGGATTTTCCCAGTCTCGACGAGATAAAACAGCGCTGAGTGATTTCCCTGTTTGAGATGCGTTCATGCTTCCCCTCCAAAATGTTATACGCTCACAATTAACAATAAAATGAACAGTACGTGTAGAGGTGTAAAGCAAATATCCTTGGGAAAGCGAGGTCAGTCACAAATTAAGCTCAGGGATCGCAACCGATCCCTGGCGTTGGCGGCTATTTTCCCTCGAGCGCGGAGATTTGGCGTGCGATACGCAGCAACTCCTGAGATAAAGTTTGCAGCGATACCTTCTCTTGATTCATAACCGCCGTTGTATGCCTTTGCACCAGACTGGTCGTCAAACGCAAAGAACCGGCATGAGGCACATGTCGCTCTTCCAGGCACTGAACCAGGCGTTTAACGCTTTCCTGCCCCAACATCCGAAAGTCCTGCTTAATGGTTGTCAGCGGGGGGTAATAATAAGCACTGTCTTCAGTATCATCGTAACCCACTACCGACATTTGCACCGGAATTTGCAACCCATACTCCTGCAGAGCACGCAGCACGCCTAACGCCATTTGATCGTTGGCAACCAATATCGCCGTTGGGTGTTTCGGCAAGCTCAGGATCTGCCCGGCAAGCTGATAACCGGAAGCCGCACTCCAATCGCCATGGAGCACCGAACAAGGCTTCAACTGACACTCCGTTAACGTAGTCAGCCACCCCTGATAGCGCAAACGCGCCGAAATCGAGACCAGCGGCCCGGTAATCAGTGCTATATCACGATGCCCAAGAGCAACGACATGTTCTACCCCTTGACGAGCCCCCTCATAGGGATCAAAAAGAATGCTGGAGACATCAGAATCAGGGTCGACGTCCAAAAACAGCGCAGGCACCTTGCCACAAACTTGTTCAATAGCGTGAGAATCTTCAGCGCAGAGAGAAACATTAATCAGCAATCCATCCACCCGTTGCGACAACAGCTCATTTATCGCAGTGCGACAGGCCTGAACGCTAAGATCTTCCACCATGGAAATCACCACGTTAAATCCCATCTGGTTCGCCTGCGTTTTAATTGCCGAAGCGATTTGGGAAGGTGCGTGCAGCGCTAGTTCGGTGGTCGCCAGCCCTAGCGTAAAACTCTGTTTACCTGCAAGTTGCTGTGCGACACGGTTTGGTACGTAATTCAACGCAGCCATTGCTTGCTCGACCTTCGCGCGGGTTTTACCCGAAACGTGTTCAGCACGATTTAATACCCGCGACACGGTTTGATACGACACTCCGGAATAGTCGGCGACGTCATTCAGCGTGACAGATTTAGGCTTCATACAGTTTCTCGCGTCGATTAATTCAAAGAAATCAAGCTAATGAGTGTTAATCATAGCAGCTTAAGAAGCTATTCAACCAGGCATTATTGGCGGCACGGCCTGAAGGTATTGATTTCAGGCCTTCGGGCACATAAAACGTGAACCCGTAAATCCCGCAACCCTTATTTTTTACTAAAAACTGATGAAAGTTCGCCGACATCACTTACAATGCCAGATAACGAAGTTTGCCGTTCAGGCTGTGAGATAAGGATAGATATGGCAACGCTGAAAGACATCGCGGCCGAAGCAGGAGTTTCATTGGCGACGGTCTCCCGGGTTTTGAATGACGATCCCACGCTCAACGTCAAAGAAGAGACCAAACATCGCATTCTGGAAATTGCCGAAAAGCTGGAATACAAGACCAGCAGTGCCAAAAAGCATCTGACTAACGCGGTGGTACAACATCACGTGCTAGCGCTCTACAGCTATAAGCAAGAGATGGAAATCAACGATCCTTACTACCTTTCCATCCGTCACGGCATCGAAACCCAGTGCGAGAGGTTGGGAATTGAACTCACCAACTGCTACAAAAACAACCAACTGCCGGCTCTGAAAAAGATCACTGGTGTGCTGATCGTCAGTAAACCTGCGCCTGAGATCCTGCGTAAGGCAGCGGCGTTAACCGACAACATCTGCTTTATTGATTTTAATGAGCCCGGTTCCGAATACGACTCGGTGGATATCGACCTGACAAAAATCAGCAAAGAGATCATCGACTTCTTTATTGAGCACGGGGCCAAACGCATCGGTTTTATCGGCGGTGCCGATGAGCCGAATAAAGCGGATATCCGCGAAGCGGCCTTTGTAGAATATGGGCGGCTGAAAGGCGTAGTCCGCGAGCAAGATATCTACCGTGGCGATTTCTCTAGCGCCTCCGGCTATGAGCTGGCGAAAAAGATGCTGGCAACCAAGGATTACCCTTCCGCACTGTTTGTCGCCTCAGACTCCATTGCCATTGGGGTGTTACGCAGCATTCATGAGCTGGGGTTGAAAATCCCACAGGACATCGCCCTGATCAGCGTGAACGATATCCCAACCGCGCGTTTTACCTTCCCACCACTTTCTACCGTGCGTATCCACTCGGAAATGATGGGGATCCAAGGGGTCAACCTGCTGCTGGAGAAATTCCGTGATGGCCGCGCCCTGCCGCTGCAGGTCTACGTACCCAGCAAGTTAAAACTGCGTGAAACCACCAAGTAACCTGACGACTCAATTCTCGCCATGTAGGGGCGCCGTATGTGCGCCCGCTAAAGCACCTATCTCGCATCCAAACACCTAATTATTAGTAAAAAATACTAATAATTACGAGGTTTTTTACTTCGAAATCTGTCAATTCCTGCCACTATTCCTCGCCTACCACGCCAATTTGCCATTCCTTTAACCCGATCACAGATCCACCAGCGCATCGGGCATAAAGCGTGATCGAGTTAAAGTAAAACAAATCATCGGCTATATTTTAGTAAATGTTTTACTAAAATCCATTCCAAGCATTGACGCATTCCATGCCAAGACTGCGACCTACAGCATTCAGACCAGGAGAGATGACGTGAATAATTGGGAAAACTTTCAACACCTGCATGAGAACCGAATGGCCCCCCGCGCCTACTTCTTCTCATATGACTCGCTTAAGCGTGCCCAAACCTTTCAGCGCGCCCTCAGCAGCCACTTTATGGCACTCAGCGGCCAATGGAGCTTTAACTACTTCACCAACCCGCTGCTGGTGCCCGAAGACTTTTATTCACAAAGGATGACTGACTGGGGCCAGATCACGGTACCCAACATGTGGCAAATGGAAGGCCACGGCATCCTGCAATACACCGATGAAGGCTTCCCCTTCCCGATCGATGTCCCTTTCGTGCCGACAGACAACCCGACCGGTACTTACCAGCGTAGCTTTACACTTGGTGAACAGTGGAGTGGAAAACAGACCATCATCAAATTCGATGGGGTCGAGACCTATTTTGAAGTGTACGTCAACGGCCAGTATGTCGGCTTCAGCAAGGGCAGCCGCCTGACCGCCGAATTTGATATCTCCGGTTACGTGCACTCCGGGGAAAACCTGCTCGCCGTGCGCGTTATGCAGTGGGCGGACTCGACCTATATTGAAGATCAGGATATGTGGTGGACAGCTGGCATCTTTCGCGATGTCTATCTGGTGGGCAAAGAGCCGGTTCACGTGCAGGATCTGACCGTTCGCACCGATTTTGCCGATGACTACCAAAGCGCGACCCTGTCTTGCGCACTGGAGATCGAAAACCTGTCCGGCGCACCGCTAGCAGACTACGTGGTCGAGTATGCCCTGTTTGATAACGATAACCTCCTGGCGCAGCAGTGCCTAGGTGCACAAACGCAGACCCATTTTGCTATCAATCTGGCCAATCCAATCCAGTGGTCAGCGGAAAACCCTTATCTCTATCAGCTGTTTATCACGCTTAAAGACCAAAGCGGTACCGTATTGGAAGTGATCCCTCAGCGCGTCGGGTTCCGCGATATCAAGGTGCGTGACGGACTGTTCTACATCAACAACCAGTATGTGATGCTGCACGGCGTCAACCGCCATGATAACGACCATTTGAAAGGCCGTGCGGTAGGCATGGATCGCGTCGAAAAAGATCTGATCCTGATGAAACAGCACAATATCAACTCGGTACGTACCGCCCATTATCCTAACGACCCGCGCTTTTATGAGCTGTGCGACATTTACGGGCTGTTCGTGATGGCCGAAACCGACGTCGAAACCCACGGTTTTGCCAACGTGGGCGATCTGAGCCGCATCACCAACGATCCGGCCTGGGAAACGGTATTCGTCGATCGCATCGTGCGCCACGTTCACGCGCAGAAGAACCATCCGTCGATCGTGATGTGGTCGCTGGGCAATGAGTCCGGTTACGGTTGCAACATCCATGCGATGTACCATGCCACCAAGGCCATCGACGATACCCGCCTGGTGCACTACGAAGAAGACCGCGACGCCGAGGTGGTGGATATCATTTCCACCATGTATACCCGTGCGCCGTTGATGAACGAGTTTGGTGAACACCCGCACGCCAAACCACGCATCATCTGTGAATACGCGCACGCCATGGGCAATGGCCCCGGCGGCCTGACGGAATATCAGAACGTGTTTTACCAGCACGATCATATTCAGGGCCACTACGTTTGGGAGTGGTGCGATCACGGCATCCTGGCGCACGATGAGCAAGGCCAGGCGTTTTACAAATACGGCGGCGACTTCGGCGACTATCCGAACAACTACAACTTCTGCATGGACGGGCTGATCTTCCCGGATCAAACCCCAGGGCCAGGCCTGAAGGAGTACAAGCAGGTTATTGCGCCGGTGAAGATCCGTGCGCTTGAGCCTCACCTTGGCACCTTCCTGGTCGAGAACAAGCTGTGGTTCACCAATCTGGATGATTACACCCTCACCGCCGAAATCCGCGCAGAAGGGGAAACGCTGGCAACGCGGTCTCTGCGGCTGAAAGATTTGGCAGCCAACTCTTCACGGGAAATCCGCCTTGAACTGCCTGAACTGGATGAGCGCGAAGCCTTTGTGAACTTCACCGTGCGCAAGAACTCCAGCACGCTGTACAGCCCGGCCAATCATGATATCGCGGTGTACCAGTTCCAGCTCAAAGAGAACACTGCGCAAACAGAAGCCTATACCAACCTCAACGCCCTGCCTCTCCGGGTAGCGGAAAGCCGCCTGGCATACTGCATCAGCGGCCAGGACTTTACGCTGACCTTCTCCAAGGTGAACGGCAAGCTGACCTCCTGGGTGAGCTACGGGGAAGAAATCATCGCCTCTGCTCCGGCGTTAAGCTTCTTCAAACCGATGATCGATAACCATAAACAGGAGTATCAGGGCCTGTGGGAACCCGCTCATCTGCAAATCATGCAAGAGCACTTCCGTACATTGGACGTCGTTCAGGCCAAAGGCCGCGTTGAAATCACCGTGACCAGCATCATCGCCCCGCCGGTCTTCGACTTCGGCATGCGCTGCTGCTACCGCTACCAGATCAATGCCGAAGGCCAGCTCAACGTGGAACTCAGCGGCGAGCGTTACGGCGATTACCCGTACGTGATCCCGGCCATCGGGCTGGATATCGGCATTAACGGCGGCTTTGATCGGGTGAACTACTATGGCCGCGGCCCGGAAGAAAACTATCAGGACAGCCAGCAAGCCAACCTGATCGATATCTACCAGACCACGGTGGCCGAGATGTTCGAGCACTATCCGTTCCCACAAAACAACGGTAACCGCCAGCATGTGCGCTGGGCCGCGCTCACCAATCGTCACGGTACCGGTCTGCTGGTCAAACCGCAGCAACCGATCAACTTCAGCGCCTGGGAGTACACCAGCCAGAACCTGCATCAGGCACAGCATACCAATGAGCTGCAACCAAGTGGATATATCACTCTCAACCTTGACTACCAAGTGATGGGGCTGGGTTCCAACTCCTGGGGCAGCGAAGTCCTCGACTCCTACCGGGTTTACATGGCGCCATTCCGCTATGGCCTGACCCTGCTACCGCTGCAAGCCGGTGACGTCAGCGCCCAGGCGCTGGCCAGCCATGACTTTGCCAATGACTTCTTCACTCCAACCACCAATGAGGCCTGATCCATGCACGTATTAGACAACCTGGAACAATTCAAAGTGGTTTACCGGGACGGCCGCAAATGGAACCGTTGTGTGGAAGCCATTGACAACATTGCCAATATCAAAGACGGCGTGATGCACTCCATCGGCGATACGCTGGTCTATATGATTGAAGACGGCGTCACCTGTAATCGCTCGACCTTTGAAGGCAACCGTCGCTATTTCACCATCCAATACTACCTCGAGGGCGGCGAAACAGTGGAGTTCGCGCAGAAATCAGCCCTCACCCCCGTTGAGGCCTACCGCGATGAAACCGACCGCGAATATCTGCAAGGCGCCGGGCAAACCTGCGAATTACGTGCCGGGCAACTGGCGATTTTTGACAATCGGGAGGCCTACCGCTTCCACGGCGATAACCGGGTGAGAAAAGTGGTGCTGCGGGTCACCATTGAGGATGGCTACATGTTGAACAAGTGATCCTGCTGATTATGAAGCGAACCGGGCGGGAAATCACTCCCGCTCAATCCAGATTGAGTTCATCATTCATGTTGTTCATCGGAGGACGCTATGTCCGATTCTTTACGTGGCACGATTGGCAAGTTTGCCCTGTTGTCGATGACCTTTGCGGCGGTGTTCAACGTACGCAATATCGTCAACAACAACATTGAACTGGGCTTGAGTTCAGCCCCGGTATTTTTGTTTGCAACCCTGGTCTACTTCATTCCCTTTGTGTTTATTATCGCGGAGTTTGTGTCCGCCAATAAGAACTCGGAATCGGGGATGTACGATTGGTTAAAACAGCCTCTGGGCACCCGTGCAGCCTATATGGGGTCGTTCCTGTATTGGTTCGTCAACCTTTTCTGGTTTGTATCACTGTTGCCTAACGTGATTGCCTATGCGTCGTACGCCATTATGGGCCGCGAATACGCCTTTTCCCCGGTGATGGTATCGATCATCTCGATCGTACTGTTTGCCGCCACCACCCATATTTCCACCAAGGGTGCCAGTTGGCTGGGCAAGATTGCCGAAGTCGTCGCCTATGGGGTATTCGCCCTGTTTGCGATTTACGTGCTGGGCGCGTTGATGGCGCTGAGCGGCGATCACGTCCCGGCGCAGCCTATTACGCTGGAGGCGATGACGCCGACGGTGAACTGGGCAACGTTAGGCATCATGTGTTGGATTTTCCAGGCGGCTGGCGGTGCAGAAACGGCGGCGGCCTACCTCAATGACGTCAAAGGGGGCCAGAAGTCGTTTATCAAGGTGATTATCATTGCCGGTGCGGTGATCGGCGGGATGTATGCCGTCGGTTCCCTGCTGGTTAACGTGTTTGTCGCGCGTGAAAACCTGACCTACGCAGGCGGCATGGTGGAAATCTTCACCGGAATGGCCAAGTACTTCGGCATTTCCGAAACGCTGGTGGGCCGTCTGGTGGGCATCGTGCTGTTTATCGCCATTTTTGGTTCGATGATGATGTGGACCTCCGCGCCGGTGAAGATCCACTTCTCCGAGATCCCGAAAGGCGTTTACGGCCAGAAAACGACCGAGCTGAACAAACATGGCGTTCCGGTACGTGCTGCATGGTGGCAATTTGCCTTCGTGTTCGTGATGTTGGTGGTTAACGGCTTTGGTTCCGAATCGGTACAGCAGATGATGAACACCGCGATCAACCTGACGGCGGGTACGGCGATGCTGCCGCCGATCTTTATCATGGTGGCCTACTTCGTGTTCCGCTGGAAGCATGACGATACGCCGCGCGAGTTCCGCATGGGGTCGCGCAAGTTCGGAATGGGCGTGGTTTCGGTGCTGATCACCATCTTTGTGGTCAGCATGACGGCTTCGGCATTCCCGCCGGGGGTCGATCTGATGAAAGCCTTCTTTATCAACGTCTGTATGACCGCGGTGTTCTCGGCTCTGGCCTGGTGGTGGATTTCACGCTTCGAGGCCAAGCAGGTAAGAAATAAAGCGGCGCTGAGCGAGCAGTAAGCTACATAGGGGCGAACATCCACATGTTCGCCCCCCTACATATCAAGGCATAAACGCCTGCAAACGCTGTATCTGCTGGCCGTCGGTACCAAAATTCTCATCAGCCAGCCAACCTTCGAACGCACTACGCATCTGGGGCCAGTTTTGGTCGATCATGGCGAACCAGTCGGTATCCCGGTTGCGGCCCTTGGTGACCAATGCCTGCAAAAAGCGCCCTTCGTATTGGAACCCAAAGCGTTGCGCTGCCTGCCTCGAAGGCGCATTCAGGCTATCGCATTTCCATTCGCAGCGGCGGTAACCCAGCTCGTCAAAGGTATAGCGCAGCATCAGGTAAATCGCCTCGGTGGCGCAGGAGCGCTGCTTCATCAGCGGTGACCAGCAGACGTGGCCAATTTCCAACACGCCGCTAGCCTCTTCAATCCGCATAAAGGCCACCGTGCCGACGGGCATATCGGTGGCTAAATCGAACACCACCAGATTGACCAGCGCCGGGTTGGCCTGCAGGTTTTCCAGATGCGCACGCAGTTCCTGCGAGCTATCCGGTCGCTCCCTCATCAGGTAAGTCCAGTCACGGCCGTCTGGCGCTAGCTGGTAAGCCGCAAACAACGCGGCAAAGTCCCGCTCGACGTCCAACATCGCGAGGCGGCAAAATTTGCCCGTCAGCGTCACCGCCTGCGGCCGTGGCAAGGCATGCCATTGCGCCAAGGGTTCGCCCACCGGCTGACCATATTGATTTATCGCCATAAAAGTATTCCGTCTGGTTGCTGCAAAAGCAGGTTCTCCACAGCAGCATATACCGATGCCAGATCGCATCATACAGACCAATTCAATCCAGCGAATAGACCAATCAGCCGAAGCTCGTTAGAGGCAATAGTCAAGGCAAATTGTTAATGAAATGATCTAAATCAAAAACAATGTGAAGAAAATGTTTTGAAACAGATGCTTTATTGTTTGTTTTAGCTGCCAAGACTTAAACTTGAATCACCATACCAGTAGCTTGCTAATTGTTATTGGTCATGGGATAGCAACTCCCTCTGCCCGTTACTGCCCAAGACAGCGGCAGTGCGTACCTGATCCGCACGCGGGCATTTCTGTGAAACATATTCAAGGTGGAACTATGTCGCAACAGCACCCTTCTATACCGCCCAGGCGGAGCTTTCTTAAAAAGACTCTGGCGTTAATCCCATTGGCCGCAGCCGGAGGTACCGGCGTTCTGACGATGACACCCCTGCCAGCCTCGGCGGCGGGTATCTCTTCTCACTATGTTCCCGCTTATTTCAATAACGAAGAATGGCGTTTTCTGCTGGCGGCCTGCGATCGACTGATCCCCAGCGATAGCAATGGCCCCGGAGCCGTCGAAGAAGGCGTGCCGATCTTTATCGATAAGCAGATGGAAACGCCTTATGGTCACGGCGGCCTGTGGTATATGCACCCGCCGTTTGTTCCCTCCGCCCCTGAATTAGGCTATCAGTCCAAACTGACTCCGCGTGATACCTATCGCATTGGCATTCGCGGCCTCAATGCGCACTGCCAGCAGCAGTACCAGAAAGCCTTTGCGGAACTGGATCATGCCCAGCAAGAGCAGATTCTGACGGCGCTGGAGAAAGGTGAGCTGGACTCCGAAACCCTGCCCGGCAAAGCCTTTTTCAGCCAACTGCTGCAAAACACCAAAGAGGGTTATCTGGCCGATCCACAGCACGGCGGTAACCAGTCGATGGCCTCATGGAAGCTGATCGGTTTCCCTGGTGCGCGGGCAGATTACACCGACTGGGTCGATCATCCCAATCAGGCTTATCCCCTTGGCCCGGTAAGTATCTCCAGCAAAAGGAATGCATAAATGAGCACGATAAAAAAGCCACCGGTAGACGTGGTCATTGTCGGATTTGGCTGGACCGGTGCCATTATGGGCATGGAACTGACCGAAACCGGCCTGAGCGTATTGGCACTGGAGCGCGGTGAGCAGCGCGATACCTACCCTGATTTTGCCTATCCACGGATTGCGGACGAATTGACCTATGGCATCCGCCTGAAACTCGAGCAGGAGATGGCGCACGAAACCGTCACCGTGCGCCACACGCCAGCGGATTTTGCCGTGCCTTATCGTCAGCTTGGATCCTTTTTGCCCGGCAACGGCGTTGGCGGTGCTGGCGTCCACTGGAACGGCATGCACTGGCGCGCCCTGCCCGCCGATCTGAAAATGCGTACCACAGTGACGGAAAAGTATGGCGACAAATGGGTGCCAGAAGGCATGTTGTTGCAGGATTACCCTCTCAGTTACGCCGAGCTGGAGCCTTACTTCGATAAGTTCGAGAAGGTCTGTGGCACCGCAGGCAAAGCCGGTAACCTGCAAGGCAACATCGTCAAAGGCGGCAACCCGTTCGAAGGGCCACGCACTAGCGAATATCCCACGGCCCCCCTCAAGCAGCTCTATTCTGGTTCGCTGTTTGGCAAGGCGGCCGAGTCGCTCGGCTATCACCCGTTCAGTATTCCAGCAGCCAACTGCTCGGAGCCTTATACCAATCCCTACGGTGTGCAACTCGGTCCCTGTAACTACTGCGGTTACTGTGAGCGCTTCGGCTGTTTTATGTACTCCAAGGCCTCACCGCAAACCACCATTCTGCCGGTGCTGATGAAGCGGAAAAACTTCGAATTGCGCACCCAGTCGCAGGTTATCAAGGTCAATCTGGACAGCAGCGGCAAAAAGGCCACCGGTGTCACCTATGTCGACGCCCAGGGCCAACAGATTGAACAACCGGCGGACCTGGTGATCCTCAGCGCCTTTCAGCTGCATAACGTGCGTCTGCTGCTGCTCTCCGGCATCGGTAAACCTTATGACCCCGTCACTGGCGAAGGGGTCGTTGGCAAGAACTACGCCTATCAGATGAACAGCGGCATTTCGCTATTTTACGATAAGGACACCCACTTCAACCCGTTCATCGGAGCCGGAGCCGCAGGCACGGTGATCGACGACCTCAACTCGGAAAACTTCGACCACGGCGAGTTGGGCTTTATCGGTGGTGCCTATATTTCCGCCACCCGCACCGGTGGCCGCCCGATCCAACAGATGTCATTACCGCCAGGAACGCCCACCTGGGGCAGTGGCTGGAAACAAGGCATCAAAGATAATTATCCGCACTCGATGAGCATTGGCTCTGAAGGCTCGGTGATGCCCTATCGCGACTGCTATCTCGATCTCGATCCCACCTATCGGGATGCCTATGGGCTACCGCTGCTGCGCATGACCTTCGACTGGAAGGCTAACGAGATCAAGATGACCCAACACATTACCAGCAAGATGGCGAACATCGCCAAGGCCATGGAGCCGAAGCAGATGGCGATTTCGGTGATGGGCAGCGGTTCGCACTATGACGTGCGCCCGTATCAATCCACCCACACTACCGGCGGGGCAATCACCGGCGACAACCCAAAAACCAGCGTGGTGAACAAATACCTGCAATGCTGGGACGTGCCCAACGTGTTTGTCACCGGTGCCTGCGCCTTCCCGCAGAACCTGGCTTATAACCCCACCGGGATCGTCGGTGCGCTGGCCTATTATTCAGCGGAAGCGATCCGTAATCAGTATCTGAACAACCCCGGCCCGTTGGTTCAGGCCTGATACGCAAGGAGAAGACGATGAAAGGATTAACCCCCTCGCTGCTGGCCTTGCTGGTATTAAGCGCCAGCGCTCAGGCCGCCGAGGATACCCACCAGGTTGGGCAAATCGCTCATGGCGAATATCTGGCCCGCGTTGGTGACTGTGCCGCCTGCCATACCGCACTAGGTGGCATGGCGTTCGCCGGTGGGCTGAAGATGACCACCCCGGTTGGCGCGATCTATTCCACCAATATCACCCCAGACAAAACCACCGGGATCGGTGCCTACGACCTACAAGCGTTTGCCGACGCCCTGCGTAAAGGCATTAGGCACGATGGTACTCGGCTCTACCCGGCCATGCCCTATCCCTCGTTCGCCAAAATCAATGATGAGGATTTACGCGATCTGTATCTCTACTTCACCCAACGGGTAACGCCGGTGGTGCAGCAGAACAAGGCTAGCGATATCCCCTGGCCGCTGAATATGCGCTGGCCGTTGGCGATGTGGGACGGCATTTTCCGCGAGGATGGCGCCTATCAGCCAGACGCTAACCAAAGCGCACAATGGAACCGTGGGGCTTATCTGGTACAAGGATTGGGCCACTGCGGCAGTTGCCATACGCCACGCGGCATTGGCTTCCAGGAGAAGGCGCTGAACCAGACTGATGACGCCTATCTGAGCGGTGGGACGCTGGAAGGTTGGCACGCCGCCAGCCTGCGTGGCGATGCGCTCAGCGGGCTGGGTAGTTGGAACGCGGAAGATCTGACCCGTTTCCTGAAAACCGGCCACAGCGACAGATTTGCCGCCTTTGGCTCCATGGTGGACGTGGTACAAGACAGCACTCAGCACCTGAGCGACGAGGATTTGCAGGCGATCGCCGCTTATCTGAAATCGCTGCCTGCGGGGGATGAGCAAATAACGCCAACGGCCAACCAGCCGCTGGCACTCTACAGCACCGGCCAAGGCAACCCAGGCGGTCAGGCTTATCTGGACAACTGCGCCGCCTGCCACCGCAGCGATGGTCAGGGCTATCGCAATACCTTCCCACAGTTGGCCCATAATCCGGCGTTGCTGGCGGAAGACCCTGCTTCGGTGATCAGCATCATTCTGAATGGTTCACGTACGCCGATGACTATAGACGCCCCTACAGGACTCACCATGCCAGACTTTGGCTGGCGTCTGAGCGACCAGCAGGTGGCCCAGATTGCCACTTTTGTGCGCACCAGTTGGGGGAATAACGCCGCTCCGGTCACTGCCGATCAGGTCAAAGAAATACGGGAGAACAGCGCCGCCAAACCTTCCCAGCAGTAAACACCACAACGGGCGCAGCATGCAGCGCCCCTACGTTTTGACTTGATCGTTGGTGTTACAGATTGTCTCTCATACCTGACTATAGCGCCGTACCGGCCCCCTCTCCTTTTTGGGGAGAGGGTTGGGGTGAGGGGAAACAGTGGACACCGGCTCACCATTGATTATCCAAACAGTCGCAGCATGCAGCGCTCCTACGTAGCGAGTTTGATCTCCACAGATCTTGCTCCACACGGTTGCACAGCCCGGCGAAATCACCTTAAATAAGCTATCGCATTGAGGCTACAGGATTTCGGTCGTCTTTGACTGCTCCCCGCCCTAAAGGGCGAGGACTCCCACTTCACAGAGCCGAACCTAAGCCGCGTGCTGCGATTCAGGATTTACAGGCTCTCCGTGGGCTAACACTGCCAGCCCGGCAGCTTTGATATTACGCGCCGCGTTGTTATCTCGATCATGGTCAGCTCCGCACTCAGGGCAGTGCCAGTGACGAACATCAAGTGGCATTTTTTCCATGGTGAAGCCGCAACAGCTACAGCGTTTTGAGGACGGGAAAAACTGATCTATGGCAACGACAGAGCGTCCAGACCCTTTCGCCTTGTACTGTAGCTGCCGCACAAATTCACCCCATCCGGCATCGGATATCGCTTTCGATAGTTTGGGATTACGGAGCATGTTTTTCACTTTCAGGGATTCAACGCAAACAACTTGGTTCTCGTTTATCAGTTTGCGGGACAACTTATGCAGGCTGTCCATTCGGCAATCAGCAATTTTAGCGTGGAGCTTTGCGACTTTTAATCTTGCTTTAGCACGGTTCCTTGAACCTTTTTTCTTCTTGCTCAATCGGCGCTGTAACAACGCTAAACGTTTCGCGTACTTCGCCGTGTGGCGGGGATTGCCGGTTTTAAATCCGCTATCGGTGACGAACAAATCTTTTAAACCCATATCAATGCCCGTCATTTTTGCGGTAACAGGCAGTGATTTTGATTCAAATTCGCACAAGCAGGACACGAAATATCGACCTGATGCGTCTTTGGAAATTGTGACGGTTGAAGGTGTCGAGGGGAGTTCACGACTCCAGCGAACAGAGAGTGGCGTTGTGTTTTTAGCCATGTACAGCTTGCCGTTACGGTATTTAAAGGCACTCGCCGTAAATTCAGCAGATTGTTTGTGGTGTTTGCTTTTGAATGTCGGGTACTTGGCACGCCCCGCAAAGAAGTTAGAAAAGGCGGTCTGTTGGTGGCGAAGAGTCTGCTGTAACGGGACGCAGGAAGCATCATTCAGCCAGGTAAATTCAGGCTCTTTTTTTAGGGCGGTTAGTCGGGCATTGGCCTGAATGTAGCCGATCTTCTCCTGTCGTTCGCGGTACGCATCAGTTCGCCAGCGAAGAACTGAATTGTAGACAAAACGCACACAGCCGAAGGTTTGAGCTAAAAACTCAATCTGATCCTGTGTTGGATAAAACCGATATTTGTAGGCGCGTTTCATATGTACAAAATTACAGGGGTTATAGTGAAAAGACAAAAAGAAGTTAGCTTGAAAACCGCCTCCTTTCCTCCCCGGTCTAAAGGCCCAGGTTTCCCGGAGGCAATCTGATGATCACGGATCCCAACCAGCGCCTGCTGGACAAACTGCAACACGATCTGACCAGCGCTGGCGCTATGCCGCTCTACCTGCGCTTTAACGAATCGGTACGACAAGCCATTGAGCTTGGCATATTGAACCAGGGGGATTTTCTGCCCAGTGAGCGCCATTTCACCGAGCGGCTGGGGATCTCGCGCATTACGGTACGCAAAGCCCTGGCCTGCCTGGAGCAGGACGGCATTATCGGCCGCTCGCGGGGCTATGGCACCTTCATTCAAAATACCGTGGCTCAACCTAAACTGGCCTATTCGCTGGCGGATGTGAAAGGCTTTTCACGCGAAGTGATGCTGCAAGGCCGTAAGCCGGACACCATGTGGATCAGCCGTGAGCAAATCCCGGCGGATAGCGCACTGGCCGAGAAGCTATCGCTGGCCGAGCATACGCCGGTGTACAAACTCAAACGTATTCACTTTATCGATCAGCGCCCCATGTCGGTGGCGGTGTCTTATGTGGTGGCGGAGGCGATAGCCAACGTTGATGATATTGGCGTTTCTCTGTATGACTACTTCCGTTTGAACAACGTGGAGCTGGGATCGCTACGTAGCCAGGTCAGCGCCGCCATGAGCGACGGTGAAACCCTGCAAGCGCTACAGTTGAAAGACCCCATGCCGCTGCTGATCATCAAGCAAACGCTGTTCGACAGCCGGAAAAAGCCCATCGAATACAGCGAAAGCTTCTGCCGCAGCGACATGTACGAGTTTATCAGCGAGGATTGAGCTCCTCACTGGCCAGGAGCTGAGCCAGGGTTGGCGCACAATCTCCACCAGCCTGCGATACCACGTAACCGGCGATGCTATTGGCTAACATCATGCTTTGGCGGGCGGTCAGGCCCAATGCGAGCCCGGCGAGCAAACCGGCGCTGTGGCTATCGCCAGCACCGATGCTGTCAACCACGTTGACCTGGCGAGCGGCAATCCAACCATGATCCTCCGGCCCGGCAAAGTAATAGCCGCCTTCCCCCCCGCAGCGCACAATCACCAGTTGCCCGGTGGTTGACCATAACTGCTGGCAAAAACCGGCAATATCTTCCTGCATGCCAAGGTGCTGGGCTTCTCGCTGGTTTAGCGTCAAGATCACCCCTGGGCGGATCAGGCTTTGCAGCAGGCTCTGCGCCATCACGTCAATGCGCGGGCCAATATCCAGCACGACGCGAACCTGTTTGGGCAGGCGTAACAGCCAGTCCACCAGCACGTGGCCCTGCCTGGCACCCAGTTGATAACCGGAAAGGTAAACCAGCCCGCTTTGTGGCGTCACGTCTGCCAACCACTCCGGCTGCCACTGGTTCTCTATGCCATCGATAGAGATAAAGGTGCGCTCACCGTCCGGCTCGACCAGCGCCAGACACCAGCCGTTATCCTCACCCCCCACTTGCAGATCGGAATTCACGCCGCGCTGCGCCATCTCGCTACGCAAACGCTCTGCCCACACGCCTTCGCCCACCGGCAGCAGATTGTGGCTGGTAATGCCCAACTGGCGCAGAGCCACGGCAATATTCAGCGCGCAGCCCCCTAAATGCAGCCCCTGCATCTGGGCCGACACGTCGCCACCGCGTACCGGCAAGGCATCGGCGCTCACCACCATATCCATCACCGCTGCGCCAATCACCGTCACCGGGCACTGCTGATGCCAGCCGCCCTGGGTCAGCGTCTGCAATAACTCGCGTCTTTCGTTACTCATTCAGCCTCCTGCCAGCGCTGGCGGAAACGGAGAAAGGCCTGCGCGTAGTGATTGATATCCAGCGGATTCACCCGCTTCAATTCTGCCAACATAGCCGCGTCGAACGCGTCGATACCGTTCAAGGCACCGCAGATCGCCGTGGCCATCGCGCCGATGGTGTCGGTATCACCGCCCAGGTTGGCGCACAGGATCGCACAGCGGGTAGGGTCGGTTTGCGCCAGTTCGACCATAGCCAACGCGGCCGGTACGGATTCTATGGTGCTGACCCCTGCGCCAACCAGTTGGTAGACCCGTTCGGAGGCCTGCTCGGTACCGCCAGCCTGTTCGACTACCTGGAAGGCCAGTTCGATACGCGCCGCTAAAGACGCGCTGAAGGTGGTGCTCTGGCGGCGCTGAGCGTAATCTGACACCCCCGGTAACGCCAGGCGGATCTCTGCCCAACTGGCCCCTTCGACCGCCTTGGCAACCGCCCAGGCAATCACCACCGCACCGGCAACCGCGATATCGGATTTATGCGTCGGGCTGGAGGCCAGCCAGACCTGCTGGCAAAACTGCTCCAACGGCGCAGAAGGCAGCACACAACCCAACGGGGAAACCCGCATTGCCGCGCCGTTGGTCACCCCGTTGTTTTCCAAATTGCTAATCGGCGTGCCCTTCTTCTGCTCCCCCAGCGCCAGTTTGGAACTAGGGCCAAGGATGTTTTTGTTGAAGGCGTCAAAACTATCGACCCAGCGGATCACGTTGCGGGCAATCAGCTCCGGAACCACTTCACCGTCGGCCTCGATCAGCGCGTCGGCGAGTGCCAGAGCCATCGAGGTATCATCGGTATACTGCGCTGCCGTGAAATAGCAGGCGGCGCTGTTTTCCGCCGGGCCGTCGAGGAAGCGGTCGATCCAGCCAAAGTGGCGCTTAACCCGCTCACGCGGCCACAGCTCGGAAGGCATGCCAAGCGCATCTCCCAGCATTTGACCATAAAGTGCGCCCACCACGCGTTGTTCCTGGGTTAACTGCTTCATCTGTTTCTCCTGAATTTTTACCTTGCCGGGCAACAGGCCCGGCGCAACGAATTAAGACCGTGCCACGTCAATCGGGGTGATGTTGTCGCTGCGTTCACGGAAGAACAGCAGGAACAGCAGCATGACGCCCACCACCATCACCGCACCCACGCCCCACACGGCGAACCAGTCAAACGTCATACCGTCTCGCGGTTGTTCAAGGGCAAAAGTGGTCATCGCACGGCCCCCAAGCCAGTTACCGATAAAGCTGCCCAACCCTTGGCAAATCAGGGTGATCAGGCCCTGAGCGGCGGTACGCATATGCGGTGGCGCTTTTTTGTCGACGTAGATATAGCCGGTCACGAAATAGAAATCGTAGCTGACGCCATGCAGCAAAATGCCCAGGAACAGCATGCTGTAGGCCCAGACGTCGGCGGTGCCGCCGTAGATAAAGAACACATAGCGGATCGCTGCGGTCACAAAGCCCAGCAGCAGCACCTTCTTGATGCCGTATCGCTTGAGCAGCAACGGCAGCGCCAACATGGCAAAGATTTCCGAGACCTGCCCCAGTGTCATCCAGCCTGTGGCATTCGGCAGCCCAACCTGCGTCAGATAGCCATTGGCAAACTGGTAGTAAAACGCCAACGGCATACAGAACAGGAACGAGCACAGGGCGAAGGTGGCAAATGAGCGATCCTTCAGCAGGCCAAGCGCGTTCAGGCCCAGCAACGCCTTGATATCCACCGGGCCAGTGCCTTTGGCTGGCGTATTGGGCAGCACAAAGCTGTATAAACCGAGCGCGATCGAGGCCACACCGGTAATGATTAGCGGCAGGTTGCTATCGGAAATATTGCCTAAACCCAGCAGCGGCGGCAGCATAAAGCCCACCACCAGACCGGAGGCAATCCACCCCAAAGTGCCCAGTACGCGGATGCGCGGGAACTCTTTCTCGGTATCGGTAATGTTGGCAAAGGCGATGCTGTTGGTCAGCGCCACGGTCGGCATATAGGTGATGGCATAAATCACCAGCAGCGGGAAGAAGGTGGCAAAGGTGGTTTGCCAGGCGATGATGAACATCAGCACCCCGCCAGCCAGATGCAACCAGCCCAAGACTTTTTGCGCGGCGAAGTAGCGATCGGCAATGACGCCAACCAGCACCGGCGAGAGGATTGCCGCAATCGCCGTACTGCTGTACGACCAGGCAATTTCGCCCGGCGTGAAGCCGAGCTTGTTGAGGTATTGCCATAGGGGAACAAACCACGCTCCCCAGATAAACCACTCGATAAACATCATGACAGACAGCTTCAGATGAGGACGTTTCATTATTATGTATCCTTGCTGGCTACCTTCCCGGCATCGGCTCGGGAAAGCGGTGTAGGGTTCCTGGTATTAGTATCATTACGATACCTATATAATACCTTAATGATACCTTTAATCCTTTGCAGCGATCCCGCTCACACTTCAGGCAGTCAGGCTTTGTTTAAGTTTTGTTTACCTTTGACACTTCGCTGTTTATCCTGCGTTTATTAGCCATTGCCGATAATCACAGGATGACAGAATCAAACGATCAGGGAATGGTCAGCTAGTGCGCGTTTTCACAACGTGGCCAATAGCGTGTAACCTTTCAGCGCGGGTGCCTGGTGTTGCACCCGCCTAACAACAGGAGTCTGTACCATGCGAGTACTGGTTGTTGAAGACAATGGCCTATTGCGCCACCATCTTAGTGTGCAAATGCGTGAAATGGGGCATCAGGTTGATGCCGCAGAAGATGCCAAAGAGGCCGACTATTTTCTGCAGGAACACGCGCCTGATATCGCCATTGTCGATCTAGGGTTGCCGGGTGAAGATGGCCTGAGCCTGATCCGCCGTTGGCGTGCCAATCAGATGAAATTGCCGATCCTGGTACTGACCGCCCGTGAAAGTTGGCAGGACAAGGTAGCGGTGCTGGAAGCCGGTGCCGATGATTACGTCACCAAGCCCTTCCATCTGGAAGAAGTGATTGCCCGCATGCAGGCCTTGATGCGCCGTAATAGCGGCCTGGCTTCACAGGTGATCGTACTGCCACCATTCCAGATCGACCTCTCACGCCGTGAGTTGAGCGTCAACGAACAGCAAATCAAACTGACGGCCTTTGAGTACACCATTATCGAAACGTTGATCCGTAACGCGGGTAAAGTGGTCAGCAAAGATTCATTGATGTTGCAACTCTACCCGGATGCCGAACTGCGTGAAAGCCACACCATCGACGTATTAATGGGCCGCCTGCGTAAAAAGCTACAGGCCGAATACCCGCAGGAAGTGATCACCACCGTGCGTGGCCAGGGCTACCGTTTCGATGCCAAGTGAGCATAATGTTCAACAGAGATAAAAAACCTTTCTCACTGCGCGCCCGCTTTCTGATGGCCACCGCCGGGGTGATCCTGGCGCTGTCGCTGTCCTATGGGCTGGTTGCGGTTGTCGGCTATATCGTCAGCTTTGATAAAACCGCTTTCCGCCTGCTGCGCGGTGAGAGCAACCTGTTCTTCAGCCTCGCGCAGTGGAAAGACCAGAAGCTGACCATTGCCATCCCGCCCGATCTCGATATCAACTCCCCAACGCTGGTGTTTATCTACGACGATAAAGGCAACCTGCTGTGGAGCCAGCGCTCGGTCCCGGAACTGGAAAAACGGATCCAGAAAGAGTGGCTGCAAGAGTCCGGTTTCTATGAGATAGACACCGACACCCGCATCAGTAGCGAAGTGCTGGGCGACAACCCCAAGGCTCAGAATCAGCTGAAAGACTATGACGATACCGACCATGAGGCGTTAACCCACTCGGTGGCCGTCAATACCTATGCCGCCACCCCACGCCTGCCTGCCTTGAGCATTGTGGTGGTCGACAGCATTCCGCAGGAACTGCAACGCTCGGATGTGGTGTGGGAATGGTTCAGCTACGTACTGCTGGCCAATCTACTACTGGTCGTGCCTCTGCTGTGGCTAGCCGCGTATTGGAGTTTGCGGCCGATCAAGGCGCTGATAACCCAGGTCGGTGAATTGGAAAATGGCGAGCGCGAGCAACTGGATGAAAATCCCCCCAGTGAACTACGTGGCTTGGTGCGAAACCTGAATATCCTGGTGCGCAACGAGCGTCAGCGCTACACCAAATACCGCACTACGCTGTCCGACCTCACCCACAGCCTGAAAACCCCGCTGGCGGTATTGCAGACCACCCTGCGTTCGCTGCGTTCCAGCAAGCAGACCACCATCGAAGAGGTCGAGCCGATCATGCTCGAGCAGATTAGCCGTATCTCGCAGCAGATTGGTTATTACCTGCATCGAGCCAGCATCAACTCTGGTCAAACCGTGCTGACCCGCGAGATCCATTCGGTATCGGCCTTGCTCGACAGCCTGAGCGTGGCGCTGAACAAGGTCTATCAGCGCAAAGGGGTAGTCATTACCCTCGATATCTCACCAGAAGTCACTTTTATGGGCGAGAAAAACGACTTTATGGAAGTAATGGGCAACCTGCTGGAGAATGCCTGTAAATATTGCCTGGAGTTTGTGGAGATCTCCTCGCTGCACTCGGACAAATATCTGACGATCGTCATTGATGACGACGGCCCCGGCATCCCGGAAAGCAAGCGTGAGCTGATCTTCCAACGTGGCCAACGCGTCGATACTCTGCGCCCCGGCCAGGGGATTGGCCTGTCGGTCGCCGCCGAGATCATCGAGCAATATGACGGGCAAATTACCATCAGCGACAGCCCGCTGGGTGGAGCACGGATGGAGGTCACCTTCTCCCGCCAGCACGACTCCCACCATCACGATTAAATTCTGTCGCTCAGGCCCCGATCCACGGGGCCTAACTTCCGTTATAATCCCTGCAGGCTCACTCTATCCTGGAATAGAACATGGATTACCAATTAGATCTCGACTGGAACGACTTTTTGCAACGCTATTGGCAAAAGCGCCCGGTAATTATCAAGCGTGGTTTTAACAACTTTATCGACCCGATTTCCCCGGATGAGCTGGCCGGGTTGGCCATGGAAAACGAGGTGGACAGCCGCCTGGTGAGCCATCAGGAAGGTCGCTGGCAGGTTGGCCACGGCCCGTTCGAAAGCTTCGATCATCTGGGCGAGAACAACTGGTCATTGCTGGTGCAGGCCGTTGATCATTGGCATCAGCCTTCCAGTGCCCTGATGCAACCGTTCCGTAAGCTGCCGGACTGGCGCATGGACGATCTGATGATTTCGTTCTCAGTGCCGGGTGGCGGCGTTGGCCCGCATCTCGATCAATATGACGTGTTCATCATCCAGGGCACTGGCCGCCGCCGTTGGCGCGTGGGCGAAAAAGTACCGATGAAGCAGCACTGCCCGCACCCTGACCTATTACAGGTAGAGCCGTTTGACGCCATCATTGATGAAGAGATGGAGCCTGGTGATATTCTGTATATCCCACCGGGATTCCCGCATGAAGGCTACTCACTGGAAAACTCGCTCAACTATTCCGTCGGCTTCCGCGCGCCGAATGGCCGCGAGATGATGAGTGGCTATGCCGACTACGTGCTAGCGCGCGAGTTGGGCAGCAAGCGTTACACCGATCCGGATATCGCGCTGCGCGATCACCCGGCGATGGTTCTCCCCCATGAGGTTGATGCACTGCGCGGGATGATCCTGGAGCTGGTGCAGCAGCCGGAGCACTTCCAGAACTGGTTTGGCGAGTTTATTTCGCAATCGCGCCACGAGCTGGACATCGCGCCGCCAGAGCCGCCTTATCAGGCCGGTGAAATCTATGAGTTACTGCAACAGGGTGAGCCATTACAACGTTTGGGTGGGTTACGCGTGCTGCGCGTTGGCGACCAATGCTTTGTCAACGGTGAGCTAATCGACACCGAACATCTGCAAGCCGCCGATGCGCTGTGCCAGCACGCCAGCGTTGATGCCGCCTTGCTGGGCGACGCGGTGGACGATCCGTCGTTCCTGGCCCTTCTGACGGCGTTAATCAACAGCGGTTACTGGTATTTTAACGACTAGGACGCCCCTCACCCCAACCCTCTCCCACAGGGAGAGGGAGCTGGTATGGCGTTGTCGTCTGACACAGTAATTAATCTGTAGCGCCGTTGAGGTCTAGGCTGAGTACCAAAGCCAAGTGGTAGCACATTCGGTCCCCTCGCCCTTTGGGAGAGGGCGCTGGTTTGGCGTTGTAGTCTGACACAGTAATTAATCTGTAGCGCCGTTGAGGTCTAGGCTGAGTGCCAAAGCCAAGTGGTAGCACATTCGGTCCCCTCGCCCTTTGGGAGAGGGTTAGGGTGAGGGGCCTTTGTTAAAGCAAAAAACTACCGTTTAGCGCGCTCGGCGCTCAGAGTAGCAATGCGCATAATCACCGCTACCGCCTGCTCCATCCCTTCCAGCGTAATAAACTCATGCTTGCCATGGAAGTTATAGCCGCCGGTAAACAGGTTTGGACAAGGCAGCCCCTTGAAGGACAGCTGTGCACCATCGGTACCACCGCGGATCGGCTTCATCACCGGCTCAATATCGCAGTCCCGCATCGCCTGCTGTGCCAACTCGATCACATGAGGATGCTCGGCCACCTGCTCCCGCATGTTGTAGTAATTATCCTCAATCGCCACCTCAATGTAGCAATCCCGTGGTAACCCACGGCCAACTTTTTGTGCAACTTCAATCATCTTGCGCTTGCGTGCCTCAAAACCTTCACGCTCAAAATCCCGCAGGATGTAGTGCATCTCGGCACGTTCAACGTTCCCCTTGATGCTGTTGAGATGGTAAAAGCCCTGATACCCCTCAGTATGCTCCGGTGTTTCCTCGGCGGGTAACGCCTGTTGGAAACGGGTTGCCAACGACAACGCGTTCACCATCACCCCTTTGGCACTGCCGGGATGTACGTTATTACCGACGATTTTCACCGTCACCGCTGCCGCATTGAAGTTTTCACACTCCAGCTCACCAACTCCACCACCATCGACGGTGTAAGCCCATGCTGCATCAAACGCGGCAACGTCAAAGAAATGCGCTCCCTTGCCCACTTCTTCATCCGGCGTGAACGCCACGCGGATATCGCCGTGAGGTATTTTTTGCTGCTTTAGCCGCACCATCGCGGTCAAGATCTCGGCAATCCCGGCTTTATCGTCGGCCCCCAACAGCGTTTTGCCGTCGGTAGTGATCAGCGTTTGCCCCAGCATCTGATGCAAGATCGGGAACATCACCGGCGATAACACTTCATCACCAATGCCCAAGGCAATGTCACCACCGCGATAGTTTTCCACTATCTGCGGTGTCACATGCTTTCCCGAAAAATCGGGTGAAGTATCAAGGTGAGAAATAAAGCCAATGGCTGGCACTGGCCAGCTCACATTGCCAGGCAGCGTACCCATCACGCAGCCATGTTCGCTTAGCGATACCCGTTCAAACCCCAGCCCAATCATTTCCTGTTGCAACGCACGCGCCAGCTTCAGTTGCCCTTCGGTACTAGGCACATGTTTGACGTTCGCTTTAGCCTGTGTGTCAAATGAGACGTAGTTAAAAAAGCGATCTAGTAGTTTATCCATGGTTCCGCCCTCAGAATTTCGCGTTTCATTATGCGGAACCGATCCGGATCAAATATTGAGACAGGTCATTAATAATCAGATTTAACACAAATCATTAAAGCAAGTGATGGTTTAATAGGGTAACTACCGACGCAAAAATCGGCCAATTGGCATGACTTATGGGCTGTTTGGCTTTCAATTACCTGATTCAGCGTCTATCATGCGCGCTCTTAAATTTTTGATCGGCGCCGCTGGCTTTGAGCTTCAGTACCTGACGGGTCACTCCCGTAAGCTCGCGCAGTCTTTTCCAGCGGCGGTTCTATCTGCACCACCGTACGGGATAGAGACACTAAAATGACTGAACGATCCTCTCTGGTTACACTGAACGCCCTGAGTAAAAGTTTTGACGGCAAAGAGATCATCCGCGATCTCAACCTTGAGATTAACGATGGTGAATTCCTCACCCTGCTTGGCCCTTCCGGCTGCGGGAAAACCACCGTGCTGCGGCTGATTGCCGGGTTGGAAAATGCCGACCACGGGCAGATTGTGCTCGACGGGCAAGACATCACCGCCATCCCGGCCGAGCATCGGCACGTTAACACCGTGTTTCAAAGCTATGCCCTATTCCCCCATATGACCGTGTTTGAAAATGTCGCCTTTGGCCTGCGCATGCAGAAAACCCCAGAGGCGGAGTTAACGCCGCGCGTGGAGGAAGCCCTGCGCATGGTGCAATTGGACGAGTTCGCTCAGCGCCGCCCGCATCAACTGTCTGGTGGGCAACAGCAACGGGTCGCGATTGCCCGGGCCGTGGTGAATAAACCTAAACTGTTGCTGCTCGACGAGTCGCTTTCGGCGCTGGACTACAAGCTGCGCAAGCAGATGCAGAACGAGTTGAAAGCGCTACAGCGCCAGTTGGGCATCACCTTTGTGTTCGTCACGCACGATCAGGAAGAGGCGCTGACCATGTCCGATCGGATTGTGGTGATGCGCGACGGGCGAATAGAACAAGACGGTACCCCACGGGAAATCTACGAAGAGCCCAAGAACCTGTTTGTCGCCAGCTTTATCGGTGAGATCAATATCTTTGATGCGGTAGTGCTACATCGTATCGATCCGCAGCGGGTGCGCGCTCGTGTAGAAGGCCGTGAGTGTGATATCTACGCCGATCTCCCGGTCGAGCCTGGGCAATCCCTGAAAGTTCTGCTGCGCCCGGAAGATCTGCGCGTCGAAGAGGTGAACGACAGCGAGCAGATAGATGGCCTGATCGGCTACGTGCGCGAACGCAACTATAAAGGCATGACGCTAGAGTCGGTAGTTGAACTGGAAAACGGTAAAATGGTGATGGTCAGCGAGTTCTTCAATGAAGACGATCCTGACTTTGACCACTCGTTAAACCAGAAGATGGCGATAACCTGGGTTGCAAGCTGGGAGGTAGTGCTGGCCGATGAAGAAATCGCGTAATTTGCTGCAAAACCTGGTGATCAGCGGCACCGTTGGCTGGCTGGTGCTGTTTGTTTTTCTGCCGAATCTGATGATTATCGGTACCAGTTTCCTCACCCGTGACGACGCCAATCTGGTGCAGATGGTGTTCACTCTGGATAATTACACCCGGCTGTTTGATCCCCTGTATGCCCAGGTGATGCTGCACTCGCTGAACATGGCGGCGATCGCCACCTTGTGCTGCCTGCTGCTGGGTTACCCCTTCGCTTTTATTCTGGCCCGCCTGCCGCAAAGGGTGCGCCCGCTGCTGCTGTTCCTGCTGATTGTGCCCTTCTGGACCAACTCGCTGATCCGTATCTATGGCCTGAAACTGTTTCTCAGCACTCGCGGCTATCTGAATGAGTTCTTGCTGTGGGCCGGGATCATCGATACTCCGTTACGCATTATGTATACCTCTGGCGCAGTGGTGCTAGGGCTGGTCTATATCTTGCTGCCATTTATGGTGATGCCGCTCTACTCCAGCCTGGAGAAGCTGGATAAATCCTGCCTGGAAGCGGCCCGCGATCTCGGGGCCAGCAAGCTGCAAACCTTTATCCGCATCATCATTCCGCTGACTATGCCAGGCATTATCGCCGGTTGCCTGTTGGTGCTGCTGCCCGCTATGGGGCTGTTCTACGTGGCCGACTTGATGGGCGGAGCCAAAAACCTGCTGATCGGTAACGTCATCAAGAGCCAGTTCCTGAATATCCGTGACTGGCCGTTTGGTGCCGCCACCAGCATTTGCCTGACGCTGGTGATGGGGCTGATGCTGTGGATCTATTACCGGGCCGCCAAGCTGCTGAACAAAAAGGGGGAACTGGAATGATCGGACGCCTGTTGCGCGGTGGCTTTATGAGCCTGATTTACGCCTATCTCTATATTCCCATCGTGATCCTGATCGTTAACTCGTTCAACACCTCGCGCTTTGGCATCAACTGGCAGGGTTTCACCACCCACTGGTACAGCATGTTGATGAACAACGACAGCCTGTTGCAGGCCGCGGGGCATTCACTGACCATGGCGGTACTTTCCGCCAGCTTTGCGACCATGATCGGCTCTTTGGCGGCGGTGGCATTGTATCGCTATCGTTTTCGCGGGAAACCCTTCGTCGGTGGCATGCTGTTTGTGGTGATGATGTCGCCAGATATCGTGATGGCCATCTCGCTGCTGGTGCTGTTTATGCTGCTGGGGGTCTCGTTGGGCTTCTGGTCGCTGCTGTTTTCGCATATCACCTTCTGCCTGCCCTTTGTGGTCGTCACCGTCTATGCGCGCCTGAAGGGCTTTGACGTCAAGATGCTGGAGGCTGCACGCGATCTGGGTGCCAGCGAAATGGTGATCCTGCGCAAAATCATCCTGCCGCTGGCGATGCCTGCCGTTGCCGCCAGTTGGCTGCTAAGCTTCACGCTGTCGATGGATGATGTCGTGGTCTCTTCGTTCGTGACCGGGCCAAGCTACGAGATTTTGCCCCTGAAGATCTATTCGATGGTGAAGGTCGGCGTTTCGCCTGAGGTGAACGCCCTGGCGACCATTCTGCTGGTGTTATCGCTAGCGCTGGTACTGACCAGCCAACTGCTGTTGCGCGATCGGCAAAAACACTGATTTGCCAATGGGATAAGCGCCTTTACCCCACTGGGTACGCCACCTATAATGGCCGCTCTCTGGGGTATGGCGCATCACGCTATACTGTAAAAACACGCACTGCTAAAGGATCCGTACCATGAAAAAGTGGTCACATCTGCTCGCAGCCGGGATGATGGCACTGAGCCTTGGCTCGGCAAACGCCGCGGACGACGGCAAAACGCTCTATTTCTACAACTGGACCGAGTATGTCCCGCCGGGGCTGCTGGAACAGTTCACCAAAGAAACCGGTATCAAGGTGATTTACTCCACCTATGAATCCAACGAAAGCATGTACGCCAAGTTGAAAACCTACCGGGACGGCGCGTACGATCTGGTAGTCCCTTCTACCTATTTCATCGCCAAGATGAGCAAGGAAGGGATGCTGCAAAAGATCGACAAAAGCAAACTCAGCCACTTTAACGATCTCGATCCCAACCTGTTGCACAAGCCGTTCGATCCCAACAACGATTACTCCATCCCCTATATCTGGGGCGCAACCGCCATTGGTGTCAATACGGATGCCATTGATGCCAATACCGTAACCGCCTGGGCCGATCTGTGGAAGCCGGAATACAAAGGCCGCGTGTTGCTCACCGATGATGCACGTGAAGTGTTCCAGGTCGCGCTGCGCAAGTTGGGTTATTCGGGCAATACCACTGATCCTGAACAGATCGAGGCTGCCTATAACGAGCTCAAGACGCTGATGCCAAACGTACTGGCGTTTAACTCTGATAACCCAGGCAATCCGTATATGGAAGGCGAAGTCGATCTGGGCATGGTGTGGAACGGTTCGGCCTATGTCGCACGCCAGGCTGGTACCCCACTGGAGATCGTCTGGCCGAAAGAAGGCGGTATTTTCTGGATGGATAGCCTGGCTATTCCGGCGAATGCCAAGAACGTCGAGGGAGCGTTGAAGCTGATCGACTTCCTGCTACGCCCGGAGATCGCAGTACAGGTGGCGGAAACCATCGGTTACCCTACCCCCAATCTGGCCGCGAGAAAGCTGTTGCCGAAGGAGATCGCCAACGACAAATCGCTGTATCCAGATAATGCGGTGATTGAGAACGGTGAATGGCAAAACGATGTGGGCGATACCAGTACGCTGTATGAGACCTACTTCCAGCAGCTAAAAGCCGGTCGCTGATCCCCTCACCAGTTCCCTCTCCCACAGGGAGAGGGAACTGGTACAGTGCCATGGCCAGATCTCGCGTTTAATCTGTGTCCCCCATGTCCAGGTCAGTTTCTACAACTGATAGCGTACTCGATCGGTCCTCTCTCCCTGTGGAAAAGGGTTAGGGTTAGAGTGAGGGGCAAGCATCAATCTCCCCCCCCAACCTCCTGCTACGGCTTATCCGCCCGCTCGACCTTGCCCATCAGGAACTTGTGCACAAAGCGTGGCACCACTTCGCTGGCCGGGCCGTAATGCTTCTCTTCGAACTGGCTTTCCACCAGGCTCGGCTCCAGGTTCAGCTCCATAGTATAAGCCCCACCCAACCGTGCCTCGTGAACAAAACCTGCCGCCGGGTAAACATTGCCAGAGGTGCCAATCGCGATAAAGAAATCGGCCTTGGCCAACGCGGCGTAAATTTCATCCATCCCCAGCGGCATTTCACCAAACCACACCACGTGCGGCCGCAGAGGCGCAGGGAACTGGCAGCAGTGGCAACGTTCATCCACACTCAGATCGCCCAACCATTCCACCACCTGCCCGGAGCTGGTGCAGCGTACTTTCAGCAGCTCACCATGCATATGCAACACCTGCTTGCTACCGGCTCGCTCGTGCAAGTTGTCGATATTCTGCGTGACCAGCAGGAAGTTCTCCTCCCCCAGCCACTCTTCCAAATCAGCCAGCGCACGGTGGGCCGCATTAGGGCCGATATCTGACTGCTGCAGTTGACGACGGCGCGCATTATAAAACTCCTGCACCAAGGCAGGATCGCGCTGAAAACCGTCCAGGGTGGCGACATCTTCCACCTTGTGCTCTTCCCACAGCCCATCGGCAGCGCGGAAAGTACGGATGCCAGACTCGGCAGAGATCCCAGCCCCCGTCAGCACCACGACAAACGGCTTTTTCAGCTCTGCCGCCGCCATGGTATCGCGTTGGAATATCCGCGAGCGAAAACGCTGATGCCGCACATGCTTACTCTTGCGAAACTGACACAACCGATGGCGAGTGTGCATGAACTCTCCTTATTTATGACTTTCCACCAAATTGAGGAACGCTGCCCCACGAACACCGCCAGCATCGCCATAGCGTGCCTTCTCGATGCGTGGCAGTTTGGCTACCCGTAACAAATGGGCGGGCAAACGCTGGGGCAACGCCTGATAAATTGCGGCAAAATTCGATAAGCCGCCGCCAATCACCACCAGGTGGGGGTCGATGATGGTCAGCAGGTTGCCCAGGCAAATGGCCAGGACATCCAGAAAACGTTCTACGTGCGCTACAGCCTGTGGTTCACCGGCCTGATAATGCGCAATGATTTGCTGCGCTGGCAACCGTTGTTGATAAAAATGCGCGTACATCCACTCAAATCCGCGGCCAGAGATGTAATTCTCGATGCAACCGTCATGGCCGCAGCCACAGGGAACGCGAGGAATATCACGCCCGAGCACCTCCAGCGCATCCACAGGCAAGCGGAAATGGCCAAACTCTCCGGTGATAAAGTTACGCCCAGAGACCACTTTACCATTAACGATCAAACCACCACCAACTCCGGTACCCAGGATGATGCCCAGCACCGTCGGGTAATGGCGAAACTCTTCGTCCCAAGCTTCCGAGAGCGTGAAGCAGTTGGCGTCGTTATCGACCTTGACCTCACGGCCAATCAGCGCGCTCAGATCGCGAGGCAGCGGCTGCCCCATCGCGGCCGGGACGTTGGCGGTAAACAAGGTGCCATCTTCATTTGGCAGGCCGGGAATACCTATGCCCACCAGCCCTTGCGTACCACAGACGGCATCGGCCTCATGGGTGAGATCGCGTAATACCGCCAGCAGTTGCCGGTAGTCGTCACGCGGCGTCGGCACCCGCTTTTGCCAGATACGTTGCAGATTGGCGTCGAACACCCCAAGTTCAATCTTGGTGCCGCCCATGTCGAAACCGTAGTACATAACTCTCCCTCAGGGTAAAAAAATGGGGCCCGCTACTGGCCCCAGGTTTTTATTACTGCCCGCTCAATACGCGGGCCGGATCGATGCGGCTGGCACGTCTGGCCGGATACCAACTGGCCAGCAGGCTAAGCACGATTGCCGTACCCAGTACGATCGCCACGTCAAGCCAATGCAGCTCGGACGGCAGGAAATCGATAAAGTAGATGTCGCCAGACAGGAAAGAATGGCCCATCAGCTTTTCGATACCTTTCATGATATTGGTTAGCTGTAGCGAGGCAATCACTCCAACCACTACCCCACTAAGGCTACCTACCAGCCCGGCTAACAGGCCATACCAGACAAAGATGGCGCGAATAAAGCCGTCTTTGGCCCCCAGCGTACGCAGCACGGCAATGTCGCCGCTCTTGTCCTTCACCGCCATAACCAGAGTGGAAACGATGTTGAAACAGGCCACGCCTATCACCAGCACCATCGCCAGATACATGATGGCGCGGATCATCTGAATGTCGCGATACATAAAGCCGTAGGTACCAATCCAGCTCTTGATATAGACGGTGGCATCAGCGACTTCCCCGGCGTCACGCACCAGCTTGTTAGCGGCGAACACGTCGTTGACCTTGATGGCGATGCCGGTGACACTGTCACCCATATCCAGATATTGCTGGGCATCTGCCAACGGCACCATGGCCAGACTGTGATCGAGCTGGCCGCTAAGTTGCAGAATGCCGGTGACATGCAGGCGAATACGCTTCGGCTGCAACAGTTTCATATCAGGATCGCTATTGGGGATCATCACCGTGACGTAAGAGCCCTGCTTCACGCCCAGAGCGTCAGCCACCCCTTTGCCCAGGATCACCTGCTGCTCACCGCTTTTGAAGTTAGCCCAGGCATCGCCCTGCACATAACTTGGCAGCGCGCTGAGCTGTTTTTCCTGCGCAGGATCGACCCCTTTTACCTGCACGGCACGTAGCTGAGCACCATTTTCCATCAGCCCGGTAAAGTTGATATAGGGTGCCGCTGCCAGAATGCCCGGTACCTTTTCGACCCGTTGCAGGATCTCCGGCCAGCCGGTGAACGGTTGCTTGACCGGTTCGATCTCACCGTGTGGCACCACCGCCAGAATACGGTTCTGCAGTTCACGTTCGAAGCCGTTCATTGCGCTCAGCCCCACGATCAGCACCGCCACGCCCAGCGCGATGCCGATGGTGGAGATCACCGAGATCAACGAAACCATGCCGCCGCGCCGCCGGCCACGGCTAAAGCGCAGCGCCATCAGCAATGAAAGTGGCGAAGCGCTCATTACTCGGCCCCCATCAGGGTCAGTTGTGCCTGTAGATGGCCGTCTGCCATTTCCAACTGGCGGCTCAGGCGTTTAGCGAGTTGCAGATCGTGGGTGACCACCAAAAATGCGGTACCCTGGCGTACGTTCAATTCGCCCAGCAAATCGAAGATGCTGTCTGCGGTGCGTTTATCCAGGTTGCCGGTAGGCTCATCCGCCAATACCAGCGAAGGGTTATTCACCAACGCACGGGCAATCGCCACGCGCTGACGTTCGCCGCCGGAGAGCTCGGACGGGCGATGTTTGCTACGTTTTTCCAGGCCCACGGCCGCCAGCATCTCCAGCGCCTTTTCCTTCGCCAGCGCCGGTTTCATGCCGCCGATCAGCAGCGGCATCGCGGCGTTCTCCAACGCGGTGAAATCCGGCAGCAGATGATGAAACTGATAGATAAAGCCGAGCTGACGATTGCGCAGTTCAGCTTTGGCAGTGGAAGAAAGCTTGTTCAACGACTGCCCTTTGTAGATCACCTCACCCGAGGTGGGTGAATCCAGCCCCCCCAGCAGGTGCAGCAAAGTACTTTTACCGGAACCCGAGCTGCCGACGATCGCCATCATCTCGCCCGGTTGCATGGCAAAACTGACATTGCGCAGCACGTCGGTATGCAGGTTGCCTTCCTGATAGGTTTTACACAGGCGCTCACACTGCAATAAAGGATGGTTACTCATAACGTAAAGCCTCAGCGGGTTGTACGGCGGCAGCGCGCCATGAAGGGTAAAGCGTGGATAACAGCGAGACCGCCATCGCCACTACGGCAATGATCGTCACCTGGATAGGGTCAACCGCCACCGGCAGAGAAGCCCCGTCGATCAACGCGCCAAGGATCGGCATCAGGTTGTTCAGATTGGTGGCAAGCAGAACGCCTAACAGCGTTCCCAGGAGCGAGCCGATAATCCCGGCGCTGGCCCCCTGCACCATAAAGACCGACATGATCTGCCGCCGCGTCAGGCCCAGGGTTTGCAGAATGGCCACTTCGCCTTGCTTCTCCATCACCAACAGGCCCAGCGAGGTAATAATATTGAATGCCGCCACCGCCACGATCAGGCTGAGCAACAGCCCCATCATGTTTTTCTCCATGCGCACCGCCTGGAACAACTCACCCTTGCGCTCACGCCAGTCTTTCCACTGGGTACCTTCCGGCAGCGTTTGCTGGCTAAGGGTGTCCACCGTCAACGGCTGTTGCAGGAACAAGCGCCAACCGGTGATATTGCCCGCCGGGTAGCGCATCAGGCGTGAAGCATCTTGCTGGTTCGCCAGCAGCTGATAACCGTCCACTTCGCTATTGGCGTGGAAGGTGCCAATCACGGTGAATAAACGTTGGCTCGGGATGCGGCCCATCGGGGTGAACTGGCTGGCGCTAGGCACCATCAGACGCAGTTGATCGCCACGCTTGACCCCTAACTGCCCGGCAAGCTGTTCACCGATAATCAGGTTGTACTCACCCGGTTGCAGCTGTTGCTGTTGAACGTTGACCAGATAAGGCGTCAGCGGATCGGGCTGCTGCGGGTCAACCCCCAACATGACGCCAACGGCCACGCTGCGAGCACTTTGCAGCACCACATCGCCGGTAGTCAACGGAGTGACTCGGGTGACACCATGCAGGTTTTGCACGGCAGAGGCTGGCAGCTGTTCAGGGTTGATGGAGCCCTGTTTACTGGTGATCAGCGCCTGCGGCATGAGCCCCAGGATGTTGTTTTCGAGATCTTTCTCGAAGCCATTCATCACTGAAAGCACCGTCACCAGCGCCATCACCCCCAGCGTAATGCCAATGGTGGATAGCCAGGAAACAAACCGCCCAAAGCGGTCTGAGGCTCGCCCGCGCATATAACGCAGGCCAATAAATAACGCGACAGGTTGATACATGAAATCCGTTTTGTTGCCGTAGCTTAAGCAAAGTGATCAAGGATAATAAAGGCTCTACCGGGTTTATGGAACCACCCGGCCGGTTTTATTCATCATGTTTGCACGGGTTTACAGAAAATGCCTGATTTTGAACATCCTGAAGACACGGTTGTTTCCGCTGACAGCCGTTTAACCGTTTGACAATCCGTTTACAACGGGCAAATTAATAGACTGAACGAATCAATGCCAACCACATGAGGTAGCCATGACCGTTAAGCCCCACTGCATCACCGCCGCCGATATTGCCAAAGCGGCCGAAATCCTGCAAAACCACGCGATCCGCACACCGGTAATGACTTCCCGCCAGGCGGATGAGATCGCCGGTGCCCAGCTCTTTTTCAAGTGCGAGAATTTCCAGCGCATTGGGGCCTTTAAATTCCGTGGTGCCTATAACGCCATCAGCCAATTGGCTCCGGCCCAGCGCCAGGCCGGAGTGATAGCCTTCTCATCCGGTAATCATGCGCAGGCCATGGCGTTGGCGGCCCGTGAGCTTGGGGTGAACGTCACCATTGTGATGCCACATGACGCCCCCGCCGCCAAGCTGGCGGCAACCCGCGGCTACGGAGCTAACGTGGTGATCTATCAGCGGCAAACCGAAGACCGGGAAGCGATCACCCAACGGTTAGCGGCGGAACAGGGCTTAACGGTGATCCCTCCTTACGATTATCCGCAGGTGATGGCAGGCCAAGGTACCGCAGCTAAAGAGCTGATCGAAGAAGTTGGCCCGTTGGATATTCTGCTGGTTTGTACCGGTGGCGGCGGGTTGCTCTCCGGATGCGCCATTGCGGCACATCACTGGTCGCCCGGTTGCCGGGTATTTGGTGTCGAACCCGAAGCGGGCAACGATGTGCAACAGGCGTTCCGCAGCGGTGAAAAAGTGTGGATCCCGGTACCAAAAACCATTGCCGACGGCGCGCAAACCCAGCAGGTGGGCAATCTCACCTTCCCGATCATTCAACACTATGTGGAAGATATCCTGACGGTGACCGACCAACAGCTATGCCAGCAAATGCGTTTCTTTATGGAGCGGATGAAGATGGTAGTCGAACCGACCGGTTGCCTGGCTGCCGCTGCGGCGATGAATCAGGTCATCGATCTGCAGGGCAAAAAAGTCGGGGTGATCGTCAGCGGTGGCAACGTGGACGTCGATAAAATCGGCCAGTATCTCGCCATGGCACAGAATTGATTAAATTACCGCCAACAGGAAGCTTGCTCGCGCTTTTACCAGTGTCAGTTTATAAGCTGCTAGGCTAGTATAACCAAGGTAAAAGGTGATGGGCTTGAACCACTTGATGGTCCCCTCACCCTAACCCTCTCCCAGAAGGAGAGGGTACCGAATGTGCCACAGCCATACTCCGTTCCTAATCGCAACACCGTTCCAGCTCCCTCTCCTTGGGGAGAGGGTTAGGGGGAGGGGGAACGGGTTAGCTTTGGCCAAACGCCAGGTAAACAGGATTTTGTGGTATTCACACGTCAAGCGCCCACGGTGAACACCACAAAAACTGTTATTCAATTCATTGATTAAAGATAACTGAATGAGCATTTCTGATAAAAGCCGCAGCTCCGCATCTTCCTACCGTTACTCTCTTCCTGACCGTGCGGGCGATTTACGCCAGCTAGGGCAACTCACCGGCTCTGCCTGTGCCGTGGAATGTGCGGAAATCGCCGAACGCCATCCCGGCCCGGTGATGCTCATCGCCCCGGATATGCAAAATGCATTGCGGTTGCGTGACGAAATCCAGCAGTTTACCGATCAGATGGTGACCACCCTTTCCGACTGGGAAACGCTGCCATACGACAGCTTCTCGCCCCATCAGGAAATCATCTCGGCGCGGCTTTCCAGCCTGTATCATCTGCCGACCATGGCACGCGGCATCATCATTTTGCCGGTGAATACGTTGATGCAACGCGTCTGCCCGCATGAGTTCCTGCATGGCCATGCGTTGGTGATGAAAAATGGCCAACGGCTGTCGCGGGACCTGCTGCGGGCACAGTTGGAACAGGCCGGTTACCGCAGCGTCGATCAGGTGATGGAACATGGCGAATTTGCTACGCGCGGTGCGTTGCTGGATTTGTATCCCATGGGCAGCGAAGAACCTTATCGCATCGACTTTTTTGACGACGAGATCGACAGCCTGCGCACCTTTGATGTGGATAACCAACGCACGTTGAGCGAAGTGGAAGCCATCAACCTGCTGCCAGCTCACGAGTTCCCGACCGATAAGGCCGCCATTGAGCTGTTCCGCAGCCAGTGGCGTGAACAGTTTGAAGTACGCCGCGACGCCGAACATATTTATCAGCAAGTGAGTAAAGGCACCTGGCCTGCCGGTATCGAATACTGGCAACCGTTGTTTTTCAGCCAGCCGCTGCCTTCCTTGTTCAGCTATCTGCCAGCCAATACGCTGCTCGTCAACACCGGTAACCTGGAAGGCGCCGCCGAGCGTTTCTGGCTTGATGTCAATCAACGCTATGAGAACCGGCGGATCGATCCGATGCGACCGCTGCTGGCTCCGGAGACCCTGTGGCTACGGGTCGATGCGCTATTTGCCGAGCTGAAAGCCTGGCCGCGAATGGCGTTGAAAACCGAGGAACTGCCCGCCAAAGCCGGTTGCACCAACCTTGGCTATCAAACCCTGCCGGATCTCGCCGTCCAGGCCCAGCAGAAGGCCCCACTGGATAATCTGCGACGCTTTATTGAAAGCTTCACCGGGGGCGTGGTCTTCTCAGTAGAGAGTGAAGGCCGCCGCGAAACCCTGCAAGATCTGCTTGGCCGCATCAAGCTGAGTACCAGCCTGATCCATCATCTGGATGAGGTCGAAGCATCGGGCCGCTACATGATGGTCGGTGCCTCCGAGCGTGGCTTCCTGGATACGCTGCGTGACCGGGCGTTGATTTGTGAAAGCGATCTGCTCGGTGAGCGCGTCAGCCGCCGTCGGCAGGATAATCGCCGCACCATCAATACCGATACCCTGATCCGCAACCTGGCAGAGCTGCACCCAGGGCAACCGGTGGTGCATCTGGAACACGGCGTTGGCCGCTACGTTGGCCTGACGACGCTGGAAGCCGGGGGCATCAAAGCGGAATACCTGATCCTCTCCTACGCCGGTGAGGACAAACTGTACGTGCCGGTCTCTTCCCTGCACCTGATCAGCCGCTATGCCGGTGGAGCCGACGAAAACGCCCCACTGCACCGGCTCGGCGGAGATGTCTGGTCTCGAGCCAGGCAGAAAGCCGCCGAACGCGTGCGTGACGTGGCCGCCGAGCTGTTGGACATTTACGCCCAACGTGCCGCCAAGAGCGGTTTTGCGTTCAAGCATAATCGTGACCAGTATCAACTGTTTTGCCAGACCTTCCCGTTTGAGACCACGCCAGATCAGGAACAGGCCATCAACGCGGTGCTGAGCGATATGTGCCAGCCATTGGCGATGGATCGTCTGGTGTGCGGCGACGTCGGCTTTGGTAAAACTGAAGTGGCGATGCGTGCCGCCTTCCTGGCCGTCGAGAACGGTAAGCAGGTCGCGGTCCTGGTGCCGACGACCCTGTTAGCGCAGCAGCACTTCGACAACTTCCGCGATCGCTTTGCCACCTGGCCAATCCGCATCGAAATGATGTCGCGTTTTCGCAGTGCCAAAGAGCAGCAACAGATCCTGGAAGAGGCGGCCGAAGGCAAAGTCGATATCCTCATTGGTACCCATAAGCTATTGCAGAGCGATCTGCGCTGGAAAGATCTGGGGTTGTTGGTTGTCGATGAAGAACACCGCTTTGGCGTACGCCACAAAGAGCGCATCAAGGCAATGCGGGCTGACGTTGATATCCTGACGCTGACCGCCACGCCAATCCCGCGAACCCTGAATATGGCCATGAGCGGCATGCGCGATCTGTCGATCATTGCTACCCCACCGGCCCGCCGTCTGGCAGTGAAAACCTTTGTCCGCGAGTACGACAGCCTGGTGGTGCGCGAGGCCATCCTGCGTGAGGTACTGCGTGGCGGCCAGGTGTATTACCTGTATAACGACGTCGAGAATATCGATAAAGCCGCCGAACGCCTGGCGGAGCTGGTGCCGGAAGCGCGGATTGCCATTGGCCACGGCCAGATGCGGGAACGCGATCTGGAACGGGTGATGAACGATTTCCACCACCAGCGCTTCAACGTGCTGGTCTGTACCACCATTATCGAAACCGGCATCGATATCCCCAGCGCCAATACCATCATTATCGAACGGGCCGACCGCTTTGGCTTGGCGCAGTTGCATCAACTGCGTGGCCGCGTCGGGCGTTCTCACCATCAGGCCTATGCTTATCTGTTAACGCCAAACCCGAAGGTCATGAGCACCGACGCACACAAGCGGTTGGAGGCGATTGCCACGCTGGAAGATTTGGGGGCCGGATTCGCGCTCGCTACCCACGATTTGGAAATCCGTGGTGCAGGGGAACTGCTGGGAGAGGACCAAAGCGGCCAGATGACCACCGTGGGCTTCTCGCTGTATATGGAGCTGTTGGAAAGCGCCGTCGACGCCCTGAAGAACGGGCGTGAGCCTTCGCTGGAAGATCTCACCAGCAATCAGACGGAAGTGGAGCTGCGCATGCCAGCGCTGCTGCCCGACGACTTTATCCCGGACGTGAATACTCGTTTGTCCTTCTATAAACGCATTGCCAGCGCTAAAAATGAGGGTGAACTGGAGGAACTGAAGGTTGAGCTGATCGACCGCTTTGGCCTGCTGCCGGATGCAGCACGTAATCTGCTGCAAAGCGCGGCAATGCGTCAACAGGCGCAGTTACTGGGGATCAAGCGTATCGAAGGCAACGAGCGCGGGGGCTTTATCGAGTTTGGTGAGAAGAACCGGGTCGATCCGGGTTATCTGATTGGCTTGCTGCAAAGCAAACCGCAGGTTTACCGCCTGGATGGGCCAACCAAGCTGAAGTTTATGTTGGATCTTAGCGACCGGGCCGAACGCTTGAAGTTTATCGGCGAACTGCTGGCAGCGTTCAGAGAGCATACTTTGCCAGCTTGATGACCAATGTCCCCTCTCCCTTTGGGAGAGGGCTGTTGTTAGGAGTAAATGGCGAAGATCAGACCTTGGTCAGTATCAACTGGCCGCTTTTATCCAGCGGGATCTGGGTGCCTGGATCGTGATCCATGCGGATTTTACCCTGTTGGTTGCCAATTTTGTAAGTCACGTCATAGCCCAGCATTTTCTGCGATTTGTCATACACCGTTTTACAGCGCTGCTGCGTGCTGGTGGTGGTATCGTTATCCTGCATGGCACCCTGCACCTGGTGACCAGCATACCCACCCCCCAGCGCACCCACCACGGTCGCAACATCACGGCCACGGCCGCCGCCAAACTGATGACCAATAACCCCCCCGGCCACCGCCCCCAGCACTGAGCCAGCGATGCGGTTTTCATCCTGAACTGGCGCACGATGGGTCACCGTGACATTCCGGCACTCCTGGCGAGGGGTCTTGATGGTTTCTTTGATCGGTGTTGCGGCGAGAACCTGCGCATATTGTGGGCCGGGAGTGAATACGTCCAGACCGGCCACGGCAGCAATTCCCAGAGCGGCTGCAATACCAATCCCAACACCGGCTAACATTGATTTGTTCACAGGAAATCCTCCTGAATGTGTTACCACGCATTATGCACCGGGCAAGCTCGCATCAATCATAGGCAATCCCCCCGGTTTACGGCGTGCGTGACGCGCCGTCTGTAAACGCCCTAAAGTCTGCACAAGGAAGTTCAGCCTCGCAATAAGACTCCGTGAGCAAAATGCGATGAAAGCGGGCCAAAACCAATGAATTAAGAAGAATCTTAACCATACCCGTTGTTCACGAATCGAAAACCGTGAGGCATGGGTGCGGAATCAAACCGCTGTGTTGGAAAAATCGGCAGTGTATACGGTGAACATGGGTAAAGACGTGTCGATTCCTTACCGAAATTTTGCTGCTTCGATACCGTCATAAAGCTGATCGATAAAGCGGACAAACGCTTTAAATCCATCATTAATGAGTGATGTAAAATACTGACATTCATCCTCAGTGAAAATGAGCCGGGTTATGATTTCATCATCGGCTCCCATTGTGTGTCCTGATTCATGGCTTGCATGCAGGGAACCACAAAATTCCAGTTTTAAACTGGTTCCACTAGTTATCTCATTCAGAGTTGTGAACATGATGTTTCCCGTTGCCTCCATCACTTCAATAATGACCAATCTTGATTTGGCATCTTTACCCGCTATTAACTCTATGAGGTCGTAAGTCAGTTTTCGGCTTGCCGAAAGCTCCTCTGACCAGAGGTATTGTAGTGTTTCGGTGAAGGGACGACTTTTGTTCATGTCTAGCTCTGTCTCTTATACACATCTAAAAAGGGGGGGGGGGGGGGGGGGGGGGGGGGGGGGGGGGGGGGGGGGGGGGGGGGGG